>CAZSON010000225.1:0-4670 GCA_964608375.1 uncultured Desulfobacter sp.
TCAGATTTCGTGTTTCGAATTCATCAATATTGGAATACCTAAATCTTGTGCATTTACAATGCTCGGAGCTGCCTTGGGCGGATCTTCCTCCAAAAAGGATGAAATATCGGGCTGTTGCCAGGCAGGATAGCCCATCAAGATTGCTGCGACGTTACCGGCGGCAAGCGTGGCCATCCCCTGCCGCGTCCAACCGGTTGCCGAAGCGATGTGAGGGACAATGACCACATTGTCCAATTCGGCCAATCCCGGCTTTAATTCAGGTTCGTCTTCAAAGACATCCAGCCCCACTTTAAAATCCGGATGTTTTTGACAGTGGTCGACCAGCGCTGATTCATCAATCACCGGCCCACGGCTGGTGTTTATTAAAATCGCACTTTCTTTCATCAGCCCTAATCTTTCCGTGTTGATCAGATGGCGGGTTGTTTCATCGAGGACGGTGTGTAGGCTGACACAGTCTGCCTCGGCTAACAGATCTTCAATACGCTCTGCGCGTTTGCATGTTACCGGCCTGATCGCCCTTGATGTCAAAAATGCACCATACGCAGCCACATAACCTTCAAGCGGTTCGTTTTGGTGAAGATCAAAATATATTAGATTCATTTTGTGCCCTTCAACCATCATACGGGCATACGCTTCGCCGATACGGCCAGCGCCGATAATGCCCAATGTTTTGCGCCACAACAGTTCACCGAGAAAAAGTGTCGGCAACCACCCTTTGTATTTCCCTGCGCGCAAAAACCTTTCGGATTCGCCTATTCGGCGAGCTGAAGCAAAGGTCAGGGAAACAGCCATTTGCGCTGTTGTTTCGGTTAGAACACCGGGTGTGTTTCCAACCGGAATTCCCTGCTTTGTAGCCCCACCGACATCCACATTGTTAAAACCTACAGCGTAGTTGCTGTAAGCGATACCTCCTGCGGCCTTAAGAGCGGAAAACATATCTTCATCCCAGTGTTCCGTTAATTGTCCGATCACCGCGTCACAGCGGTTCCCGATCGCTGTTTTTATCTCATCAGCACTTAAAACATCGGTCGACGTACAGATCTCAACCCTGCAGTCAGCTTGACCCAAAATCTCCAGCCACCTCTCACCCGGCAGTTCTTTGGTTACGACCACACGTCTTTTGCCGGAAGGGTTATAAATTCTCCAATTTGTTTTCATTATTTAAAAACCTCCTCAAGATAACAAGATCAAAAAAATCCCGGCATGCCGATGAATCGATATTCCGCCTATTAAATAAGGTCCTCGGAATATATAAAATCGATGCAATGCGCCAGACAGACATTATCTGCACAGGCGGGTAGAAGTTGGTTATCCACCCGATGATGACAGAGATTGCACTTTTGGGCAATCCCTTGCTCCTGATCAAATGCAATAGCATCATAGGGGCAGGCATCCAAACAGTCGCGGCATCCGGTGCAGGTCTCGTAATCCATGACCACAATCCCGTCCTTTCTTTTTGAAATTGCCTCCACCGGGCAGACCGCCGCGCAATCGGGGTCGTCACAGTGTCTGCATAGATCCACCACAAATTTAAAATCGAGTTTGCCATCGACCATTTTGGGGCCATCCTCTGAAACTTGAATAACCTTAACACCGTCAGCGATGCGGTTTTCCTGCTTGCAAGCCACCTCGCAGGTCTTGCAACCCCAGCACCGCTCATGATCGATGATCAGGCCATATCGCTTCATGAGCTTCCCTTCTTTTGTATTTCCGGATAAATCCTGCACAAAAGCGTTCGGACGTGCGTAGCCCCCATTGCAGGGTCACAACTGTTATAGGCATTATCCGTTAAAATATTGATGTTTGACTCAGCCCATCCATGGCCAGGGTCCTTCTTTTCAGGAAACCACCAGGCATGTTCGGCACTGATAACTCGCGGGTCGATGCCTGCAAAGTATTTTGCCCGCTGTCTCACCTTACCCCTCGGTGACTCGATAATAACCCATTCATTTTCCTTTATCCCTTCCTTTTTCGCGGTTTCAGGATGAATCTCCACTACCGGATCTTCGTGCAGTTCTCTCAGCATGGGGATCTGTCGATTCTCGGTGTGAAAAAAACCGGGTAATCTCCTGCCGGTAATCAGGATATAAGGGTATCCTCTGTGGATCTCGGGTGTACTGTATGGGCTTTCAGGCGGTTCGTGATACTGTGGAAGCGGATCATAGCCCCACTTTTCAAGCATTGTCGAAAAAAGCTCAAATTTTCTAGTGGGCGTTGAAAATCCCCTCAACTCATATTTTTTGTTCTGTACATCGCCCCGTATGTAGTCCATTTTTTTAAAATCCGCCCATCTGATCTTCATCGGTTCCAGAATCCAGTCCAGGGCTTGATCAAAGTCTTCCCACCAGTGCGCTCCCTGACCCACCCGATGGGCCAGATCGTTGAGCATCTGGTGGTCTGAACGGCATTCTTCCACTTCAATGACCTTCCGTCGCGGTAAAATATAACCGTGCCGTTTCCAAAAATCTCCGATATAATTCATTTCAAGCCAGGTTGCGGCCGGGAGGACGATATCGGCAAGTTCAGCGGTAGGTGTGATGAAGAAATCCGAGACAGCCATGAAGTCCACTTTTTCAAGTGCGCGGTAAACCTCTCTGGCGTTGGCTCGGGTCATGACAGGGTTGGAGCTTATAAAAAAAAGCATCTTCACAGGATATGGTTTTTCGGTTAAAATGGCATCCCATACAAATTTGGGGTTTATAATGGCAAAATTTCCCGCCAGACGGAAAAAATCTCCCCCAAGGCGCTTTTCACGCTGTTTTTCGGGGAGCATTCGGTGAGCGCCAAAATAACCGACGTTCCTTATCTTCGGAGCCTGAAACAACGCCTGTCCCCCGGGAACATCTATATTCCCTGTAACGCCCATCAGGGCCATTAGCGCGCGATTGTTGTCCGCACAATTAATCTGCTGTTCAATAGCCACACCCCACTGGATAGCGGCAGGTTTAGTGGTTGCAAACAGCCGGGCCGCTTCTCTGATTTTATTTTTGGAAACCCAGGTAATCTCTTCAACCCGCTCCAAAGGGTACTCACCAACCCGTTTTACAAAAGGTTTCCAGCCATGGGTGTGGTTTTCCACAAATTCCCTGTCGTAGAGTTTCTCCTCAACAATCACATTGAGCATGCCGAGGGCAAGCGCTGCATCCGTGCCCGGTCTTAGCTGAAGCCAGATGTCGGCCCGGGCTGCAATCCGGGTCAACCTCGGATCGACGGCAATCAGCTTTGCCCCTTTATCCAGCGCGACTGAAAACGATTCCCCCTTATAACAGTCCGGGTTACTGATAACGAGGTTATTTCCCCAGACCATAATGCATTTTGGCTGGTTTTCATAATCAACAATCGGATTTGTTCCGCATGTAATAATGCTCGTAGCAATACGGGGGCCGTAACAAAAATGCCCTGCGGTTAAAACGTTGGGGGTACCGAGCAGGTTTGCGAACCGGTAAATTACCGATTCATTGTCCCGACCGGTGCCATACCCCATGACGATCGATTCGGCGCCGAAGGCTTCCTTATAACCTAATATCCTTTCTGCAATGAGATCGAGGGCCTCATCCCATGAAATGCGTTCCCATTTACCGCTCGCCTTCGGCCCGATCCGCCTAATCGGATGTTTCAACCGATCCGGATGATATGCAAGCTGAAGAGAAGCGATTCCTTTGCTGCAAAGTGTACCATGATTTATCGGGCATTCGGGATTCCCTGCAATTTTGACCGCTTTTTTATTCTTCGTATACACGAGAACTCCGCACCCGCCATGGCACATCCGGCAATGGGTTTTGACCACACCGTCGAACCCGTAAACTTCGATCTCTTTTTCTATGTTTGAATATTTGAATTTATTCATGCTTTTCATCGGCATGCCGGGTCGCTTTTTCACGCAACGCCTTGTAAAGTTCCATTGTATGAACCCCCACGGTTCCATCGCCAACGGGTTTACCATCAACTGTAACAACCGGCGTGACTTCGGTTACCGTGCCGGTCAGAAAAACCTCGTCTGCTTCATAGATATCTTCAACCCGGTAGAAACGCTCTTCAACGGGGATTTTTTTCTGTCGACAGATATCTAAAATAGTTATCCGTGTGATACCTGGAAGTATGTGCGACGTCAACGGGTGTGTAACAGCTCTACCGCCTGATATAAAAAAGAGATTGGAGCTGGTCGCCTCCCGGACAACACCTTTATCCGAAACAAATACGGCGTCGTAGACACCTTTTTCCAATGCTTTTTGTTTTGCAAGCACATTAGGTAAGAGTTGGACCGTCTTTATGTCACACCGACCCCACCGGAGATCTTTTATGGTAATGACCGATACCCCTTTGTGAACATAAGGGTGGGTATCGGGCAGATTCCTTATGGTCATGACCATCTGGACAGAGGTGTTTTGGGGGAAACCATGGGCCCGTGGGGCAACGCCCCTTGAAATTTGGATGTAAATACCGGCACGTTCTATCATGGCCTTATCAAAAATGTGGGTAAGTGCATCTTGAACAGTATCTCTATGAACCGATGGAAAATCAAGCGCCCGCATCGACCTCTCCAATCTGTCAAGATGCTCTTTTACACAAAACATACGTCCTTTATAACTTGCGATGTACTCATAGACCGCATCGCCAAACTGATATCCGCGATCTTCAATAGGAACCGTTGCTTTTTCAATGGGAACTAT
>CAZSON010000226.1:0-4667 GCA_964608375.1 uncultured Desulfobacter sp.
CCAAAATGGTCATTTAGAGAGCAATATGGACTTTTTACGAGTTCATCAATAATTGATTCACAAAACTAAAGGAGGGACAAAAAATGAAGGTTTTCGGTATCTTTAAGAAATGTTGGATGGCATTGTCAATCATTACTTTGGCAACGGTTATAATGGTCTTTGGACAGGCGGCACAGGCCGGACCGATAAAAATCGGTCTCATGGCGCCATTGACCGGGCCGGCTGCCGCCGATGGTCTGTCTGTTAAACAGTCTTGTGAGATGCTGGTAGAGAATATCAATGCTGCCGGCGGTATTAACGGGAACAAGGTTAAATTGATTGTTTACGATGACCAGTTTGATGCCAAGCAAGCCGTTCTCGTCGCCCATAAAATGATCGAGGGCGATAAGGTTGTAGCCGGCGTCTCAGGCTCTTACTCATTTACAAGTCGGGCCGCAGCTCAAGTCTTCCAAGAATATAAGGTACCCTTTTCGGTAGGCTATGCGGTTCACCCGGCCGTAACTGCCGGAGGACCTTATGTTTTTAGGGTTACCATTTTAGGTCATGTTCAGGGAAAGGCAGGTGGCCTGACGGCAGCCAGGCTAATGGGAGCAAAGACCGTTTCCATGCTGATTCAGGACAACGACTTTGGCCAATCGCTGGCAAAAGGCTTTCGCATGTATGCCGAAAAAATGGGAGTCAGCATCGTATCTGCCGATAAGTTCAAAATGGGCGAGAAGGAATTTTCACCTGTTTTAACTAAAATCAAAAAACTCAACCCCGACCTTATATATAATACCGCCTACCCCCATGACGGCGCTCTTATACTTAAACAAGCTGCCGATCTGGGTATTCGGTCGAAACAGATGGGCTCGGAAGGGCTGGATAGCACGATAGGCTTTTTGGAAGTGGCCGGTAAGGCGGCTGATGGATTGGTTATTACCACTAACCTGGATCGGGATTCCAAGATAGCGATCACCAGAAAATATCTCGATGGCTATGAAAAGAAATATGGGACAGCACCGGACATGACCGGCGCGTCAACATACGATGCCTTGCTGATGATTATTGATGCTATCCGGAAAGTCGGAACGGATCCGGAGAAAATCGTTCAGGTCTTTCGGACCATGAAGGGCTGGCAGGGCGTCACGGGTAAAATCCAAGAATTTACAGCCGAAGGAGAAGTCATCAAGAATGTGGAACTTCAAGTCGTCAAGGGAGGAAGATTCCATCATTTCGGTGTGATAAATGACAAAAAGGTATTGCAGCCCTAATCATCATTTCTCTCCGGGGCGCTATCTGGCGCCCCGGAGAGAAAAGCCTTACCGGAACCGTTTTCTGGATAAAAGATTATGCTTCAACAGGTAGTCAACGGCATCATAATCGGTAGTTTATATGCCCTCATAGCGGTAGGGCTGACAATGGTGTATGGGATTTTGCGTATTTTACACATCGCCCATGCGGCTGTGTTCGTATCCGGGGCCTATCTCGGTCTTGTCGCTTACACCTATACTCAAAGCCTTATTTTTGCTCTATTTGTGGCCGCACTAGGCTGCAGCATTTTCGGCTGGTTGATTCAACGATTTTTATATACGCCGCTTTTGACAGAAGCCCGCATCGTTCCCCTCATTGCTTCGGTTGGTCTCTTTATATTATGTGAAGATTTATTTCGGCTCTTAGGCGGGCCATATATCCATGCTTTCAAAGTCGATCTTTGGTTTAACAAACTCATATTTTTTGATACCGTTGTTACCGCCCATCAACTTTTGATTGTCATTGCTACCGCTGCATGTCTGGTCTCTGTTTATCTTTTAATTAACCGGACAAAGCTTGGCCTTGCCTGGCAAGCTACCGCCCAGGACATGGACACAGCAAAAGCCATGGGAATCAATATCAAACAGGTGGTCAATTTTAACTTTATTATCGCTTCATCCATCGCAGCGATTGCAGGTGTTCTAACAGCGATAAATTATAATTCAGTTTTGCCTACCATGGGTTCGGTACCTGCTTATAAGATGTTCGCTATAGTTGTTTTGGGAGGACTGGGTTCTATCCCGGGGACAATTGCTGCAGGCCTTATTATCGGCATGGTGGAAACCATCATGTCTGCCTACTTCGGTTTCATCATGCCTCGCGATGCAATCGCATTCTCGGCTATGATTTTGATCCTGATCTTCCGGCCTCAAGGCCTTTTTGCAAGGGGGATCTAAGCCGTTATGAGTTTAGGTTATTTCACCACTATCGGTATCATTGTCGGTATCTATATTATACTGACGTTATCTCTGAATATTATATCCGGTTATGCCGGACAGGCTTCTCTGGGTCATGCTGCTTTTTTCGGCATCGGTGCCTACACTTCGGCTTTGTTGACTCTTAAGGCGGGCTTCTCATTTTGGGCAGCTTTGCCATCGGCCATGATAGTTGCCGGATTTATCGGCGCAGGGGTCGGAATTATTGCGCTACGAATAAAGGGGGATTTTTTAGCGGTAACGACCATTGGAATCAATTTTGTCATCGTAACGGTTTTTGAGTACTCTGATTTTTTCGGCGGTGCGTATGGCATAATGGGCATCAAATACCCGATGCTTTTTGGCCTTAAAATCAGCAAAATTTACTATCTAATGCTCGTTTCCTTTTTCGTGATTGCTACAGCGCTTTTCTGCTTTTTGATCTCGAAATCATGGATCGGCCTTGCCCTGGAGGCGATAAGAGAAGACGAGGATGCGGCTGAGGCTTCGGGTCTGAGTTGCGCTAAATTCAAAATTATTGCTTTTGCTCTCGGTTGTGCTTTTGCAGGGTTGGCAGGTGTGCTGTATGCACATTTCATGCGTTTCATTACGCCGAACGATTTCACATTTCCCGTCTCAATTACGATCGTGGCCATGATGGTTGTGGGCGGTATAGGAACGATCCGTGGTCCGATCCTAGGTGCTTTGTTGATAGCAACCCTTCCTGAATTGCTTCGGCCGCTGGCTAACTACCGCTTGCTGTTTTACGGCGCTTTGATTGTTTTTATGACCCGCTTTCAGCCTCAAGGCCTGTTCGGTGAAAATGCGTTCATCATTAAGAGATTATTTGGCCAAAGCCTCAGAGATGTCTTTCCCAAAGTGAGCAGATCGACCGGAGAGCAGACATGATCCCGGTTCTTCGAACAGAAAATTTAAGCAAGTCCTTTGGCGGAGTAAAAGCGCTGCGCACCGTCAGCCTGCATGTCGGCCATAATGAAATATTGGGTCTTATCGGACCCAACGGGGCAGGAAAAACGACTTTATTTAATTGTGTATGCGGTGTTTTTCGGCCTGAAAACGGCAGGATCCTGTTGGAAGATAAGGACATTACGCGCCAGCCTGCACACCGCATTGCCCAACTTGGAATTGGTCGAACTTTTCAGATTGTAAAGCCATTCAAAAATGTTAGCCTGGAACGTAATATTCTGGCATCCCTAAGCAAAGATCGCATGAAGGGATTATCTCCTATGATGTTTGGAACCGGCCTAAAGAAACATCGCGAAGAGGTTTTAAGACTTTTAAAACTTGTGGGACTCGAAAAATACATCGATCAACTACCGACTACACTTCCATTGGGTCATCAAAAGCGGATGGAAATTTCCCGCGCGCTAGCCTTAAATCCCAGGATGTTGATGCTTGATGAGCCATTTGCGGGCTTAAGCCAGGAAGACATAACACCATTGCTTCAAGTCATTAAAAATCTAAGATCCGAGGGTCTGAGTATTCTTTTAATTGAACACAATATCCCTTATGTAATGGAGCTTTGCGACCGCATAGTTGTTTTAAATTTTGGCGAAGTACTTTGCGAGGGAACCTGTATGGAAGTCCAAAGAGACCCGAGAGTCATTGAAGCATATCTGGGTAGCTGAAAGGATGCTGCAATGTTAAAAGCTGAAGGTCTATCAGTCTACTACGGAGAGTACCGGGCTGTTGATGATCTTTCATTCGTAGTAGGAAAAGCTGAGCTTGTAACCTTCATTGGAGCCAATGGCGCCGGAAAAACCTCTACTATCCGGGCTATACTGGGACTTGCAGAGCAAAATGAGGGAGAGATTTGGTTTGACGATCAGAATTTACAAAACGTTTCTTCCCATCAGCGGGTCAAAATGGGAATTCGGATTGTACCTGAGGGGAGAAAAATCTTTCCTGAATTGACCGTTCTTCAAAATCTACAGCTGGGCGCTTATTTTATTCAAAACCGGGCTCGTTTTAATCGCAATCTGGATTGGGTCGCTGAGCTTTTTCCTATCCTGGCCGAAAGAAAAAATCAGCTTGGCCGCCACCTTTCAGGCGGCGAGCAACAGATGCTGGCCATTGCACGTGCTCTTATCGGGGAACCCAAGCTTCTTTTGATTGACGAAATTTCCATGGGCTTGATGCCGATCGCTGTCGACAAGGCCTTCGATTTAATCAAAAAAGTGAACGAAGAGGGAATGACAATCCTTTTGGTCGAACAGAATGCCAAAAAAGCCTTAACCGTGGCAAAGCGAGGCTATGTTTTAGAAACCGGCCGGATTGTCCTGCAGGACACGGCCTCAAATTTGGAGCAGAATCCTTTGATCAAAAAAGCGTATCTGGGCGGTTAAAAATTGAACCCGTTTAACGCATAACTTTCTAACCCTAATTGAACTTTTTATGACACCACCGATATTTATCACGGCTATTTTTTCACTTATCATC
>CAZSON010000227.1:0-1861 GCA_964608375.1 uncultured Desulfobacter sp.
TCACGTCCTGAGTTCTACAAAACGCTGCATGCTTCCAATCCATGCCGCATTTTGCATGCCTCTTTCGCAGTAGCTATTAAAACCTCATCATATCTCCGTGCCCCATTTCACTCTTTAATGAGTGCCTGCCGGATCATCTGACCCGGCGGTCATTTCTTCACTGTTCTACTTTTCTTTTGCCGTCGGCCCATATATAAACAGCCTTGCCGTATCTTTTTCCGTTGCGGTACGTTACTTCGCGGCGATCGCCGTTGGTAAAATAGAAAATTCCCCTGCCGTGCCGCATGTCGTTTTTAAATCCCCCCTCGTAGCGGTTGCCGCTTTTGTAATAATAAATGCCATGGCCGCACATCTTTCCCTCACGCCACTGGCCTTCGTATCGATCTCCCCCGGCATAAGTATAAGTCCCCTGTCCGTCCCTCAGCCCGTTTTTCCACTGGCCGATGTAACTTTCGCTGTTATCGAAGGTAAGGGTTCCGGTACCCCACCGCTTTCCGTTTTTGACCTCTCCCTCGTATCGGAAATTATCGCCGATAATCACTGTATGGACCGATCCGTCCGAAAACGTTGGAGGTGCTTTCTGCTCCGGTTCGGCAGCTGCAGCCACGGTTTCTTTGACCTTGGTGGCAGCCGGTGAAGACGTTTTAGCTATCCCCTCTCCCGACTTTGCCTCACCAGCAAAAGGTACGGTGGCAGCGCCGGATCCTGCTTCTGCCGCCTCGCCTTTTTGTCGTAAACCAGCACTAGATGGAATCAACTTCGGTATTTTTGCACCATCACCGGCCTTGGCCGCAACAGGCGGCGGCCGGTCAGCTAAGGAAAGTCGCGCCGGCGCTTTTTTGGCTGCGTGGATTTTCATCGCGGATGCCGCCGGTTTTGTCTCTTCTGCTTTCACCTCTTTAGATTTACGCGGAATATCAGCAGATCCGGCTACTACCATTTTCGTGGCAAGATCCACCAGATCGACCTCGATCACCGGTCCGTTCCCGGATGCGGTCGCCCAGCCTGTGGTGAGGAAAGCGCAGCCGTATTTTCGGATCAGCGTTCGGGCTTGCGCCGGCAGCATATAGGCTGTTTTTCCAGAGGCTTCGGACGATGTCTTTTTAAGCGGTTGGCTGGTTTTCAGATGAAACAGCATCCGGTTCGCGCGTGACGCATATTGCCTGAGCATAGCCTTAAAAAATGCTTTTTCAGCCTGTGCCGCCATCCTGCTTGGACCGTGGGTATCGGCATCAAAGAGCGATCCCACAACCACGGCACAATTCCTGTCACCGGCCTTTGTTTCAATCCTTTCAACAAAATGACGGCAGACCTGCATGATGTAATCCTGCGGCAGCAAGGTCCCTGCGGTTGCAGGCCGGGGATCTGCCGTCAGCGCAAACCCCATAAATGCCAGAGTTAGACATAAAAGCCGCATGGCATCAGAAAGCTCACCGCAGAGGCATTTTGCGGAATAACGGATGTTTTTGCGATCGCGCAATAGGTAAAGCGGCTTCATGGCGGTCCGTCGATCGGTTTAAGCGGTTTATCGGGATTGTAGATCCCTCCCGGGCTCAGGGGATTTTCAGGGTTATAACGATTGAGCGGGTTAAGCGGGTTTTTCGGGTCGTAGCGCCGGGCCGGGCTGAGCGGGTTTTTCATATCGTATTTGTTAGCCGGATTCAACGGGCTGTCAGGCGCGTAACGATTGTAGGGTCGCCAGGGATTTCCGGGATCGTACCTGTTGGCGGGGTTGAAAGGATTTTTAGAGTATTGATAATACCTATCCCGTACGGACGCGCATCGGGCCGAGGTTTCAGGAAACACCACCATTAAAGATAAAGCGAGCAGGCCTACCGCGATGTACTGCATTTTCTTTTTT
>CAZSON010000227.1:1961-4667 GCA_964608375.1 uncultured Desulfobacter sp.
TTGGCAAGATTTGTCGAAACAGTCCCCAGAAAGCCGCCGGTAAAGGCGCCGACCGACGTTTGAACCACCATCCCCAAAAACCTCTTGGCGTATGCCCCAAAGCTATGCTCCTTCTCCCAGGCTGCAGCGGCACGGACCGATGCTGCTGCCTGTTTATCGAGCTGCCCCTGCCACTTTGTTGCCTGTGCCTGAAGAAGCTGTTCCTTCTTCCTTTTTCTCTGCTGATTCTCTTCGGCCGCCTGCCTTTCGGCAATAATTATCTGTCTATTCGCTTCAGCCTCCTTATCTTCATCCTGCATTTTTGCCTGTCGCGCCTGCTGGTACTCCTCATAAACGCTGTATCCCAAATTTAGTTTATTATTAGAAGGAGGCAGGTTTTTGGATGTCTCCTTTTCAGCCTGCATCAGGGCATAAAGCCGGTCCTGGGGCTGATCCCGGGGCGATAGCGCTTCGGATTTAAGCGACTGCTGCCCCTCTCCCCGAGTTGCCGCACTATTTTTCTTTTCCATCAGTTTTTCAAGTATCTTAAATGCCTTTTCAATGTCGGCATCAAAGCTCTCTTTTGAAAAAGAAAGTTCCATATCCTGTGATACGCTAACTATCAGGGGTCGTCCATTTTTTAATTGGCCTTGCTCAAATAAATCAGAGGCCCTGGTTATCGCCTTTTCAACTCTTTCAGCCACCGCGTCAAGAGTGCCTTCTCCAGTTGGAGCGGATGAACAAATGGCCGGAATTATTAAAGACATTAAAGCTAAAAAATTAATCCGCCATATCTTATTTCTTTTCACCATCTTTTTCACCTCTTTTTTTAGGTAAAGCAGCCTTTTCTTTCAAGGATACTTTCCGTTTATTTTTCGAAGAAAGAAGTATATAAAGATGCTGATCGGCACGCTCTTTATAAACCTTGTCATCTGTCGCCCCCTTCACTTTAAGCCATGTCAGGCGTGCTTTTTTCACGTCCCCTGTTTGTTCATAGAGGATGGCGAGGTTATTCAGCGCAGAAACATCCTTTGGAACATTTTTTAGGTAGGTCTTAAGATGTTCGGTCGCTTCCTTCAGTCTGCCCTTTTCACTGTAACAGTTGGCCATGTTGAAATGCGCCTCAAAAAGGTCTGCATTCTGGGCCAGCGCCTTCCGGAAAGATTCGATGGCATCTGCGCATTTACCTAAATTCTGGTAGGCCTTTCCCAAAGAAAAATGGGTGTTTGGGGCGTTGGGGACCAGGGAAACCACCCGTTTGTAAAAATTAATGGCTTCTTCATATTCACCTTCTTTGAAAAACAGGTCCCCGAAGTATTTTAAAGGAGCAGGATCTCCCGGAAATAAGTTTACAGAAGAGTGAGCAAACTCTACGGCTTCAGCACTCTTTTTTGTCGAGATAAGATACTGGAGATAAAGGATGCGTGCATCTAAATATGTGGGAGATATCTCCATCGCCTTTTTAAGATCAGCCGCCGCCTTATCCGTTTCTTTAAGATCAAAATTAATAACAGCTCTTTTAAAGTAGGCGGCCGGAAGATTCTTCTCTTTACCTATGGCGGCGTTAAGATAATTCAAGGCTGTATCGAGCCATTTTTTATCTTTATTTTCAGAAAATTCATATTTCAACATATAGGCATCAGAGGCGCTCAAATATGCCTTTATAAAGTTCGGGTCCCTCTGAACAAGCTCCTCAAATACCTTAAGGGCGCTGTCTATCCCCTTAAAGCCTTCCTGATTCAGCCGGTGGACAGCGCCGGCATAGGTTTCTTGCACACTTTCCGGCATGACATCCTGTGGGAAAAAACATATTGCCAATAATAAAACAAAAAGCCTTTTAATCATGAGGCGTTTCATTTTCTTCAAGACCCCCCCGCTCCATAACTCCCCTTGCCTGCGGCGCCGAGCCTCCTGATATGTTCAGTAGCTATTTTTTTCTGTTCGGGATTTTTCGTTTCCGACCGGAGTTTCATCCAGGCGAGCCGCGCCTTTATATTTCGGCCCGCTTTTTCGAACAACGTTGCCATATTTACAAGATATGTCAGCCGCGCTTTACGAAGCGTTTCTGATTTTGGCAACTGCTTCAAGGCATCTTTTAAATTCTGAAGCCCTTCTTCAACCTTTCCCATAAAAAAGAGCAGCTGGCTTTTTTTATAATAGGCGTCTTCATTTTTGTTATTAAGCTTTAATACCGCCTCTGCATGCTTGAGTCCATCATGAAGTCCTTTTTGATCCTTTTCAGGTGATATAATATGCTCCAGAAGCCTGGCATAGACGATACCCATATGGGCTTTTTCCTGATTCGGATTTTTTACAAGCGTCTTTTTAAAGATCGAAAGCGCCTGTGAGATGTTCTTTTGATCAGGTTTTTCCAAAAGTTTCATCCCTTCCTGCACATCCGGCGAAGAGGCCGATGCCGCAAGTCCCTTCGACGCTGCAAGGCAGGACAGGAAAATGAAGTGAATAAGTACCAGGATGAATAAATGAGATATTTTTTTCATTTTGCAGGTTTTTTCTTTTTAGGTTTTTTAGTACGTTTAAGGTTACAGGATTTTGAGTTGCTACCCGACACAGTCTTCCCTTCAAACAACGCATGGGTACCTGACCCTACAACCGAAAAGTTGAGGGAGGTTGCATTATAACTTCCACTTCCTCTATAACGCCAACCCTTGACGCTTGATTTTTTTATAGTCATATTTACCGAACCATTTGAATGTGAACCTTTCA
>CAZSON010000228.1:0-4662 GCA_964608375.1 uncultured Desulfobacter sp.
ACACATATCATCTGGCAAAAGATATACATGAGTTAACAATCCCTTCAACAATTCAAGATGTCATCATGGCCCGGGTGGACTCGGTGACTGAGGGTGCGAAAGAGGTGCTTCAGACCGGGTCTGTGATCGAGAGGGAATTCACCTATGAATTGATAAAGCGGGTTACGGGCCTACCGGAACAAGAATTACTCTCTCATCTATCTGTTTTAAAGGATTCAGAGCTCCTATATGAAAGAGGAATATACCCCGAATCGACCTATATTTTCAAACATGCCCTGACCCGGGAAGTCACCTATGATTCAATATTGGCCAGGAAAAAAAAGAATCTGCATGAGGAAATCGGGTATGCCATCGAAGAGCTATACGCCGATCGCATCGAGGAGCGGTACGAACTGCTGGCCTATCACTACGGCCTGGCCGAGGACTGCGAAAAGGCAGTTAACTTCGGCAGGTTGGCCGCCGAAAAGGCACAAAAGTTGACCCAGTTCCAGCAAGCTGTCATGTTTTATGAACAGACCGCAGAGTGGCTCCTGAAACTCCCGCAAAACAAGATCCGGCAGGAAAGGCTGGTGGACATTCGGTTGGATATTTGCCAGAGCAATATCGGATTGGGGCAGTTCGCAAAAGCGGTTGAAGTGGGTTTGCAGGCTGAGACTACGGCGAAGGTGTTGGATGACCGGACGCGACTTGGCATGACATATCTCCAATTGAGCGTCGGTTATCTTTACCAGGGTAATTTCAAAAAGACCGAATACTACGCCTTGCAAGCCAATCAGTATCTTGAGGGGACCGGCGAAGAACGGGCACTAGCAGTTGCCGAGGCGCTTTTGGGAGTGTGTTATATCGCGCAGGGCCTGTGGCGGAAATCCGAGCTACATATTTCCAATGCCGTGACGGCTTATGAAAGGCTGGGCAAGAAGACCGAATATGTTGCCGGGTGGAATGTTTACACTACAGCATGCGCCCAATTGGGTTACAACCTGGGGGTCATTGGCCGGATTGCGGAAGCCAAGGAAGTTTTCGAGAAGGGCTATGCGCCGGAACAGGAACAGGTCAGCAATCTCACCACCAAGATGGCCTATTGTTCATGGCAGGGTCTTTTTGTCTCGGTGATCGGTGAGGACCATTTCGGAGCGGCGGCCAGGATAGAACAATTAGTAGAGTTGGCCGAAGAATCGGATTCTCCTTTTATGATTCTCGTTTTCAGCGTCGCTAAAGCCAATGCCCTGCTGGGGATGGAGGATTTTGGAGCAGCGCTGTCCACATGCCAAAAAGCCCTGAAGGCCATTGAAGGAAAACCGATCCGAACCGGACATGTGGCTAATCTCTATTACGACCTGGTGCTGGCCGAGTTGGAGTCTGGCGATCAGGAGTCAGCAAAGCAGCATTACGAGGAAGGACGACTGCTGGTCGAGCTGGCCCCGCACTGGTGGGGGCCTCGCTTCGACTTGCTGCAGGGACTTCTGCTCATGGCGGAGGCTTCCCCCGACTATACGCGGGCGGAAGAGTGCTTCCAAAGGTCGATACAGGGTGACGAAGAGGTTGGCGCAGTCGTACCGGCAACTCAGACGCGTTACTACATGGCCCGAATGCTTGCCTGTAAAGGCGAAGCCGGGCGTACCCGCGAAATGCTCACCGAACTGCGCAGCCAGTTCCAAAGCTGGGGCATCCCCATTTGGCAGCAAAAATGTGAACAAGAATATAAATCCCTAGCGCATTTGGAATAAGATAAGTTCCGCCGTCAAAAAAGAATAACATATTACAATGTTGCGACTTATGCCCGAATTAACCCAAATTACACGCATCTGCCGATGAATTCCGGTTGACAGCTCGCCCAGTTTTGAATAATTAACAACTCGGAGGCAATCGTAACTTCATATTCCCATATGTTGGGCTGCAGACAGACGCGGCAAGTTGCGCAACGAAGAAGGCTATATCGCCCAACTTTGTGCCCAGACGTTCTGTCTGGAGGCAATGCTGAATGTTTATACCAAAAATAAATGGAGTCAACGGGTTTTATGAGGTACTTAATCGATACAAAGGAGGGAAGATATGTCAACAACCACCGATTTCAATGATCTGCCGCTGTTGCAAGACCTGACAACATTGCAACGATCAAACCTGCTCGATAAAACATCGACTTATTCTCTTGGAAAAGATGAAGCAATATTTCATGAAGGTGATTCTGCAGAAGATATATACTTTTTGTTGGAAGGGAAAGTAAATCTTCAAACCAGCACTTTTGAGAATAAATCGGTTATAACCGATGTTCTCAGAGCAGGAGATTTTTTTGGCTGGTCCGGTGTGTTCGAGGGGGCGAAGATGACCGCAACCGCAATTTGTACATCGGATGTGAGACTGGCGAAAATAGCGCGAGACGATTTCATGAATGAATTGACCATGCATTCGGATACCGGTGTTTATGTGATGATCCGAGTGGCAGAAACCATATCTCGCCGGCTTCGGGAATCGCGGTCAAGACTGGCGCTCCATTTGAGTGGTTCCTCGGTTGCACCGCAATAGCGAGCGCATTCCCCGCAGCTTGCTGCAGGGTTCTTCAATCGTAATATCGGCTCGCCTTTTGATTGGACAAATGCTTTCCAGACCGGTATCTTTACCTTTAATGCTCGCCAATCCCTTGAATGGAGGCTTTGCAATGAAGCGTACGGCCGTCCTGACCTTTCTTTTCATGCTTTTCCTTTCTTCGAATCCTTCTCAGGCCGCTGTAAAGGCACTGACCATCATACACTCAAATGACATGCACTCGCACCTCCTAGGGGCACCCTCAAATATTGACTACACGCCCAATATAACCGGGGACGACAACACCGTAGGGGGGTGGTCGAGAATTGCCACTGTCATCCGGAAGGTCAGGAAGGATCGCCAAAATCCGGTGCTGGTGATAGATGCAGGGGATTTTCTCATGGGATCCCTCTTTCATCTTCTAAGTCGTGAACAGGCCTTTGAACTGAGGCTGCTGAAGATGATGGGATATGATTTGGTCACCCTCGGGAACCACGAATTTGATCTGAAACCCGGGGGCCTCGCCCGGATACTGACCGCTGCCAATGGACTTGGACAGATTCCGGCTGTTGTGAGCTCCAACGCTGTTTTTAGTCCAAAGAGCCCTGCTGACGATGAACTGGAAAGGGTTTTCTCGGAGGGTCTTGTCCGGCCTTACCGGATCATGGAAGTTGAAGGTACCCGCATCGGGTTTTTCGGACTGATGGGCAAGGGCGCCGCCGAGGTGGCCCCTTTTGCCTCCCCGGTCCGTTTCGGAGATCCCATTCTGACCGCCAGGAAAATGATTAAGATCCTGCGGGAAAAAGAGAAGGTAGATGTTGTAATCTGTTTGTCCCATAGCGGGCTTTCCTCGAATAAGAAGCGTTCGGAAGATGAAATTCTTGCCCGGGAAGTCAAGGGTATCGACGTGATTATCAGCGGCCATACCCACACTAAATTGACCACACCGATCCGGGTGAACGGTACCATAATTGTCCAGGCCTGGGAATACGGAAAGCAATTGGGTGTGCTCGATCTGCAAGTAAGCGAGGGGAATGTTTCCATGAAAGGTTATCAATTGATCGATATCAATGATACCATTAAAGGGGACCCGGAAATATCGAAACAGATTCAGGCCTTCGAGGATAAGATTGACAGTAATGTCCTTTCCCCGAACCGATGGACATTCAGGAAAGTCATCGCCGAGACCCCCTTCGATTTAACGATTAATACAGAGGAAAGCAACCTTGGGAACCTAATTGCCGATGCATTGACCTGGTATGTCCAAAAAAGCGAGCGGCTGAGCGGCGAACCCGGCGATCGGGTTGATGTATCGGTGGTTTCCAACGGTGTTATCCGGGATCCCTTAACGAAAGGTAAAACAGGGAAAATCGTGGTCTCTGATATATTCAGGTCCATTCCCCTGGGAATCGGTTTTGATGAGGCCGAAACCATGGGTTACCCGCTTATATCCATCTACGTTTATCCCTACGAACTGAAAAAGGCCCTGGAAATCCTGACCAGCATCTATCCGATCAAAGGAAGCGATTATTTTCTGCAGCTCTCAGGCTTACAGTTCACCTATAACCCTTATAGGATGATTTTTGACCGAGTGACTGAAATCCGACTTGGAAATGAGAAGGAAGGATATGCGCCGCTCGATTATTCATCGTCCAACAGGAGGCTTTTGCGTGTGGTGGCTGATATCTATAACGCCACATTCCTGAAAATCGTCGGAGATTTCACCTGGCATATACTGGACATCGTTCCCAAAAACAGCAAGGGTCAACCTGTCGAGGACCTGAAAACCATGCGATTAGATGCCGATAAACAGAAACCTGGTATACAGGAACTCAAGGAATGGAAGGCCGTAATGCAATACTTCGGCAGTTTTAAGGATACCGACGACGACGGGATTCCGAATATGCCGGAAAAATACCGCGGCAAGCTTGGGAGGATTGTGATTGAGGCAGGTCTGAATCCCTACAAGCTGCTCAAACGTGGGACGTATGTCACCTGGACGGCCTTTGGTGCAGTATTGTTGATCCTCGTGCTGCTATTTGGAATCGGCTGGTTCATCAGGAGAAAAATAAACATGAATCCTTAATTGACAGTCTCGTAAAAAGTCATTTGCGAACGACTTTGAGCATTTTGGGATAA
>CAZSON010000229.1:0-4636 GCA_964608375.1 uncultured Desulfobacter sp.
AAGCCTTTTAGAGATCGCCAAACGGGAGCTCGATCGAACCGTCGCTCTTCGAAAAAAGAAAATCGCTTCAGAATCGGAACTCGATGCCGCCGAGTCTGAGTTCAAAAAACAGCAGGTCAAATTAAAGGTCGCCGAAGCCCAGGTAGCTCAAAAAAAAGCAGCATTGAGAGCTTCAAAAGTACGTTTGTCATATGCAAAAATTCGGGTCGACTGGGAGGAAGAACGCGGCTACCGGGTCGTTGGCGAACGGTTTGTGGACGAAGGGGCGATGCTGGCGCCCAATGCACCGATCGTTTCCATCCTTGACATCGGCGCTTTGACAGCCGTCATTCATGTCATTGAACGCGATTACCCAAAGGTTCGGATTGGCCAGAAAGCGGTTATCACCTCCGATGCGTACCCGGATCAACGATTTTTTGGAAAGGTGGTTCGGATAGCTCCGCTGATGAAGGAAACATCTCGACAAGCGCGGGTTGAGATCGAAATTATAAACGAAAATCAGCTGTTGAAACCGGGCATGTTTGCCCGGGTTTTGATTGAATTCGAAAACCGAGCCGACGTGACTGCGGTTCCACCGGGTGTCATTGTGAAACGGGGCGGAAAACAGGGCGTGTTCGTCCCGGTCGAGCACGGAAGAACCGTCAGATTTGTTCCTGTAACCCTCGGAGTCGCCAATCAAGACAAGGTTGAAATCATAAGCCCTTTGAAAGTGAAGAAAGTTGTGGCGGTGGGGCAGCACCTTCTGCAAGATGGATCTGCCATTCTTCTGCCGGACGAGGTGCAGTTTCGCAAAAACTTAAAAAAGACAAACAAAAAGGGCGTCATCCGTGGAGTTATTAAGGGTGCTGCAAAAAAGAGATGAAAATTTCAAAGTTTGCCGTTAATCGGCCGGTTTTTGTCGTAATGGCGGTTTTGATTGTTCTGATAGTCGGTGGTGTTTCCCTCAGCCGGCTTTCGATCGATTTGATGCCCGATATCACCTACCCGACCTTGAGCATTACAACCACCTATGAAAATGCCAGCCCGGAGGAGATTGAGGAACTTGTTACCCGGCCGGTTGAGGAGGCCATGAGTGCTGTCCCCGGCGTGGAAGAGGTGACAACGGTTTCCGGAGAGGGCATCAGCCGAGCCCGGGTTTCTTTTTCATGGGGGACCGACTTGGACTCAGCTGTAAACGATATCCGGGACAGGCTGGATCGAGTTATCCCAATGCTCCCGGACGATGTGGAACGACCGGCGATCCGCAAGTATGATCTGGCCAGCTTTCCGATACTGATTCTGGGGGCGGCCAGCAATCTGGATCCGATTCAGATGCGGCAAATTATTGACGATCAGGTGAAATATCGGATTGAACGAATCCCCGGAGTGGCTGCCCTGGATATCCGTGGGGGACTCCATCGGGAAATTACAGTCGGTCTTGACCCACATCGAACCAAAGCACTGGGCATCCCTTTGGATCAGATCCTCTCCCGGATCAAATCGGAAAACGTAAACATACCTGCAGGCACATTGGAACAAGGAAAACTGGAGGTGATGATTCGGGTTCCCGGTATCTATACTAGCCTGGATGAGTTGCGGCATACAGTGGTCGCCATACGAGACGGGGTTCCTGTCCAGATTAAAGATATCGCCACCATTGAGGATTCCTATGAGAAGGTCCATCGCATTGTCAGGATAAACGGAAAACCCGGGTTTCGGCTGGCTGTCAACAAACAGTCCGGCACCAACACGGTTGAAGTGGCCCGAAAAGTACTCAGGGAAATCGAACGGGTGAATCGGGATATCCCCCAAATACATATCACGCCGATCATCGACACCTCGGATTATATCAAACGATCGATCACCAATGTCGGCTCGGTGATGCTTTATGGCAGTATTTTGGCAGTATCGCTGCTCCTTATTTTTTTGAGGAGCATCCGGACCACTGCTGTCATCGCTACCGCCATACCGATTTCCATTATCGCAACGTTCATGCTCATGTATTTCGGTGGATTTACCCTGAACATCATGACCCTGGGCGGACTTGCTCTCGGGATCGGTATGCTTGTGGATAGCGCCATCGTGGTGCTGGAAAATATTTTCCGCCACAGGGAGTGCGGCGTTGAATCCAAATCGGCCTCCATTGCCGGAAGCGAAGAGGTCACCGCCGCCATCATCGCCAGCACACTGACGACGCTGTCCGTTTTTTTACCGCTGGTTTTTGTCCGCGGCATGTCCGGTGTGATGTTTAAACAACTGGCGTTTGTGGTCAGTTTCTCCTTGGGGTGTTCTTTGGTGGTGGCACTCTCATTGATCCCGATGCTGTCGGCCCGGATCCTTGGCCCCGTGGACCAAACCGGATATTCAAAAAGAGGCAACCCGAGTCGCTCGGCCCGGTTTTTTAAAGGGCTGGAAGATAGTTATGGTCAACTGCTGGGATTCGCCTTAAGCCACCGGTTGCTGGTGATTTTCAGCACCGCTCTGGCGCTGGCCGGCAGCCTTTGGCTGATTCCGCTGATCGGTGTTGAACTGATGCCCGAAACCGATCAAAATGAGGTAAGAATTTATGGTGAGATGGGCGTTGGCACCCGTGTGGAGGTTGTGGATGAGGTGTTTAAAAAAATTGAAACGATTGTTAAACAGGAGGTCCCGGAAACAAAAAGCACCGTTGCCTATCTCGGCGGCACCAGTTGGCGAACCTCCGGCTCCCATACCGGTCAGTTGCGGATCGCCCTTAAGCCAAAGAACGAACGAACCCGATCCAGCGAACAGATTGCTGCTGTGCTGCGTCGGAAACTTCGCGGGATACCCGGCATGAAAATCCGGACACGTCCCGGCCGTGGTCTGTTTCTGTTACGCATCGGAACCCATGGAAGCGAACGTGTTCAAGTGGAAATCCGGGGTTACAATCTTAAAACCGCCGAAGCATTGGCCCGGCGGGTACAATCGATGGTGGACCCGGTCAATGGGGTGACCGATTCAAAAATCAGCATCGATTCCGGACGGCCCGAGCAGATCATCCTGATCGACCGACAAAAAGCGGCTGATATGAAGCTTTCGGTTTCTCAGATATCTGATATGCTCAAAACCATCATTTCCGGGACCCGGGCCAGCAATTTCCGTGAAACCGGTGATGAAATCCCTATCATGGTCAAACTAAAAGATGCGGAACAGATGAATCTTAGGGACATTCTCGATCTGACCATCAATAACCGGGACGGGAATCCGGTTGTTCTGCGCAATCTGGTTCGTGTCGAACAGCAGACCGGTCCAGTCACCATCGAGCGAAAAAATCAGGAACGGTACGTGGTCGTCACCGCCAATATCAGCGGGCGTGATATGGGATCGATTTTATCGGATATCCGTGAAGGGCTCCGTTCGATCCCCATACCAAAAGACTTCAGTATTGTTTTTGGCGGCGATTACGGGGAACAACAAAAGGCATTCAGGGAGCTGCTGCTAAGTTTTATTTTGGCGCTGATCCTGGTTTATATGGTGATGGCCTCTCTCTATGAATCGCTGCGGGATCCCTTTGTTGTGATGTTTTCGGTTCCCCTGGCCGCGATCGGGGTCATTGCTATGTTGTTTCTAAGCGGAACCACCTTTAATATCCAATCTTTTATAGGATGCATTATTCTGGGCGGCATCGTGGTCAACAACGCCATACTGCTGGTCGATCACATCAACCTGCTTCGACGACGGGACAAGATGCCGCTGCACCAGGCGATTGAAGAAGGCGGTCGCAGAAGACTCCGGCCGATTCTAATGACCGCGTTGACCACCATGCTGGCGCTGGTTCCCCTGGCAACGGGCATGGGCGAAGGAGGGGAAGCCCAGGCGCCCATGGCCCGGGCGGTGATTGGGGGTTTGCTAAGTTCAACACTTATCACGCTTATAGTCATTCCCACCATTTATTCTGTTTTTGCTTTAAAATCAGAGAAGGCAAGAAAAACAGATGCCAAAGTACCTGCAGCCGAGGAGGTTGCCACTTGATTTTGCATCGGCTGTTTCACAAACAAATTGTTGCACTGCCGCTGGTTGGACTGGGGCTGCTGATCGGTTCGAATACCGCCGACTCCTCCCAATCGGTTTCACCCCATAAAGACCCGATCCGCATAACGATCCAAGAGGCCGTATTGACAGCCCTGGAGAATAACCGATCGCTGATTGTGGAGCGATTAAATCCTTCCATCCAACAAACCGCTGAAGAACAGGAGCAGGCGGCCTTCGACCCGATCTTTGATGCCGAGGCATCCGCAGAACGGACCGATGCACAAAGACTTGCCAGATCCGGTGATGCAACCGAAAGCGTCGTCACCGATACCTACCGAGGGGGCTTATCGCTCAAACAGTTTTT
The DNA here is from genome assembly GCA_964608375.1 of uncultured Desulfobacter sp. GTDB lineage: Bacteria > Desulfobacterota > Desulfobacteria > Desulfobacterales > UBA2156 > UBA2156. The sequence goes on from CAZSON010000229.1 coordinate 4,337, forward strand.
TCCTGCCGGAACCACAGTTGAAGTGGCGGGTACGACCCAAACAACCGATTCCTCACTGTACGTTGATCCTTTTTCATCCACCCGCCTCGGGTTGACGGTTACCCAGGCGCTTTTGAGAGGACATGGCGCCGATGTGAATCTGGCCAGGCTCCGGCAAGCGCGCTTAGCTACACGCATATCAAACTATGAGCTGCGCGGCTTTACCGAGAGCCTGGTGGCAGAGGTGGAGACCACCTACTGGGACTATGCCCTTGCTCAGCGCCAAATAGGGATTGTTCAGGAATCGTTGAAGCTGGCTGA
>CAZSON010000230.1:0-4589 GCA_964608375.1 uncultured Desulfobacter sp.
CAAAATGGTCATTTAGAGAGCAATATGGACTTTTTACGAGTTCATCAAATTTGAGCCCCCCGAAGCCTGCTCCGCTTTACACAAGGGACGAAAAATGAATGAATGATGTAATCACCTTATTGAAACCCAGGGTCTGGTCATTTCGCAGCCGGATATTTTCCAAAAGAGAAAAGGCCAAAGTTTTAAAATATGTTTTGCTGGGAGCAATCGGCGCTCTTTTCTGGGGTGGAATTTTTATCATCTCTTTGCGAGTTCTTAAATATTTTAGAGGAATAGAGGAAATAGGTGATTTGATTGCGTTTAAACTGCTTTCCATGATGCTTGTCATCATTTTTTCACTTCTTATTTTCAGCAGTATCCTCACGACGCTCTCCAAATTGTATCTGAGTAAGGATCTTCCCCTGGTCCATTCCATGCCGGTGTCCGGTTACAAGATTTTTATCGCCCGATGGATTGAAAGCACCATCGACAGCTCGTGGATGGTCATGCTGTATACTTTTCCTGTTTTTCTTTCATACGGCATTGTGTATCAGAGCGGATTATTTTATTATATCAATATGGCATTGACCCTTTTTCCCCTGGCCATGATCGCCTCTGGGATCAGTGCCCTTTTGATCATGCTGGCGGTTATGATTCTTCCTGCCAGCCGAATTCGGAGCTTATTTATCTTTCTTGGCCTCTCTCTTTTTATCGTCATTTATATTGCAGTTCGTGTATTGAGGCCGGAGCGTCTGGTAGATCCCGAGGCTTTTGTAACTGTCCTGGTTTATCTTAAGACCTTAAAAGCGCCGGCATTGCCGTATCTTCCCAGTACATGGGCATTTGATAGTATGCGAGCCATGCTTTCGAATTCTTTTGCAGATGTTTTGTTTCATAACGGCCTTGCATGGAGCGGTGCATTTACCATGATTTTTGCCCTTATCCTGACGGCCGATCGCATTTATTTCCGCGGTCTTTCGAGGGTTCAAACCGCGCAGGGAAGACTTTTTAAGCTCCATCTGTCTGATCATCTTCCTTTGGGGTCTTATTTATCCGGCCCGGTGAGGGCTTTTGCAGTAAAGGAGATCAGAACCTTTTTCAGGGATCAGACGCAGTGGTCCCAGATTTTTCTGATAGGGGCGCTGGTTCTTATATATATATATAATTTCAGGGTCCTTCCCCTTGAAAAATCCCCGATCAAAACTGTTTACCTCCAAAACTTTTTATCATTTCTGAACATGGGCCTGGTTGCTTTTGTCCTTATCGCAGTCACTGCCCGTTTTGCCTATCCGGCGGTTAGTATTGAAAAGGAGGCATTCTGGCTGGTGCGATCGACTCCGATAAAGCTGAAAACATATCTCAAAGTCAAATTTTTTATCTATTTTTTTCCTTTGCTTATTCTCTCGGAGATCCTGATCATCGGAACCAATATACTCCTTAAGGTTACGCCCTTCATGATGACGCTCTCTGTCATCACAGTTTGCTTTATGGTCCCTGGGGTGGTTTCCATGGGGATCGGTCTTGGTGCCGCATACCCGGATTTTAAATCCGAAAATCCGGGTCAGGCGGTCACCGGTTTTGGCGGCCTTGTCTTTATGATGCTCAGCGCGGTGTACGTCGGAGCTGTTATTATCCTTGAGGCAGGCCCGGTTTACAATCTGTTTATGGCAGGTTTCCATGGACGTGCTCTCTCCCTGCCGGAGTGGGTCTGGATTATCGGATCGTTCACGGTGGCTTTTATCCTGAGCCTGTTGGTGGTAATCGTTCCAATGAAATTTGGCGAGAGAAGATTATCCCGGCACTTGATTTAGATCAATAGATGAATTTTGGCTTTCTTTTATTACATATGGTGGTCAGCCTACCACCAGAACTCAAAATGTAGTGTCGGCATGGAATTTGCTGCTGGATAGGTTTCATTTCCTGAAACATCGTTGGTAACGATCCTCATGGCAGCAACCGTCTACCGACAGCGTGAGTCTCAAAACTCTCCATCGGCATGTGGTGTTCAGCATCCCGAAGATTCTACGGCGGTATTTTCTTTGTATTTTGGAGCCGGAGTTGACCAGCAGGGCTTTTCGTAAAAACTGGTCGCGTCTGATTCAAAAAATTTATGAAGTAGATCCGCTCACCTGCCCCAAGTGCAAGGGGCGCCGGAAGATACCATATGTCGTGGTTGATTATAATGCCGTATACAAGATTGACTTTTTGGCTTGTTCGTCCTCAAAAAGCAGCTTCTTATCACTTTTAGCACGCTCTCGAGACGTCCCTCATTGAGTTTCAGTGGCACCTCATAGATGTTCCCCACATCCAGGGCCTCGACCACGGCCTCACTGTGTACATTGCAGAACAGGGCGATCTTGTCCCTCTGCGATTGTGGAATGGAACGATCGCAGCGGCAAAGCAGTACATCGGGCTGAATGCCGATTTCGCGCAATTTCTGTACGGAATGCTGGGTGGGCTTCGATTTCAGCTCACCGGCTGAGGCGATATACGGGACAAGCGTCAGGTGAACATAGGCGGTGCACTGCCTGCCAAGGTCAAACCTGAGCTGACGAATGGCCTCCAGAAACGGCATGGCCTCGATATTACCCACCGTACCGCCGATCTCGATAATGGCGATGTCCGGATCATCGGACTGCATGCTTAAAATAGCCTCCTTGATGGCATCGGTCACATGCGGAATCACCTGCACGGTCGCACCCAGATAGCCTCCGCGGCGCTCACGTCGAATGATCGATTCGTAGATGCGGCCAGTGGTGTAATTGGATCTTTTGGACATGCGGACATGCGTAAAGCGTTCATAATGGCCCAGATCCAGGTCGGTCTCGGCACCATCATCAGTGGCAAAGACCTCGCCATGCTGAAAGGGACTCATGGTTCCGGGATCGACATTGAGGTAGGGATCAAGCTTCTGCATAGCTATGATCATGCCACGTGCCTCGAAAAGGGCGGCCATGGAGGCGGCAGCAATACCTTTGCCGAGCGAGGAAACCACCCCGCCGGTCACAAATATAAACCGGGTCTTGCCATCCTGCATGGTCATAACGGGCGGGAACGGTATCAGAAGCAGAGAGCCTTAGAAACCTCTGAATAAGCCTCTCCGCATGCCACATAAATATCCTGAATTTTCCAGAGCACAGCCGGGAAATTGTGCAAAAATGTTACAATTTGGCGAACTCAGGGCACATCCATGCTGCTTCCCGGGTCAATCCTTCCTAGCTTCCGGCTGGCAGATTCAATTTCAGGAGGTACTCATGAAAACAATGTTTCGTACTCTTACGATCATGGCAACAATGATGTTGTTCGTAGTGCCAGCGCGGGCTCAAAGCGCTGGTGACCTCGAACTTATACTCAATCCCTACGTGGGAGGCGGCCTTGGCGGCTTCGAACTTGATTACGGAAATGGCAAGGACTTCGTCTTTGGCGGCTATGGAGCGCTTGGCCTGACCATTATGGAAAACCTTGCTGCCGAACTGCGAATCGGTGGTGCAAGCAGCTCATCAAACCCTGATGCGGTATTGGGACGCAGTGTCGATAAGACCGCCAGCTGGTTTGTCTCCTATATTGCCAAACCGCAGTTTGAAGTCTTCCAGGGGCTTCGTATCTATGGCCTGATTGGAGCGACGAGGATCAAGACATCGATTACTCCACTGGGGAGCATCGAACGCACAAGTACAGATACTGGTTTCAGCTTTGGCGTAGGTGCTGAATATGCCATTCAAGATCAGTTGTATGTCGGTGGGGAGTGGATGCGTTACTCCTCGAATAAGGCCCGTGCTGCTGTAACCCAGGCCGGCGGCTTTAACGGCATGGATGTCAACGGCTTTGTCGGCACTCTGCGTTACGAATTCTAGCGCTGTATAGCTACAATTCCAAAATCAAGGGCGGCCAGACGGCCGCCCTTTTATATTTCAGACTTGCATTCAGATCAAATACAACGACGGTTTCAAGTCCCAAGTGCGATATGCGGGCCGAGCCCTGAATTCAAAAGAGTAGTATGGCCCAGCCCAGGAGCAGCAACAGGATCGCCAACACCTTCCATATTACCAGGAAGAGCCTCTCTTTTCGTATGCCGGGGTTATCGCAACAGGCCATCATTTTCCCCTGTTTGTTCATGATCCCTTTTCCAGACCATAAGCTTGCGACGCATACGTGCCACATGGGAGCCATGCAAGAACAGCTTGCAACAGGCCGGGCAATAGAACACCCGCTCAAGCTGTTCCCGGCTGTTGTCCGGAACCTGCGCCAGATGATGATCTCCACCCTCGGCCAGAGGAGAATTGCAGACCAGGCAGCGTGAAAACGGCCGCCAGGTCCAGTCAATGCCCAGCCGAGCGGTGATCTCCCTGGGAGCGGCAGGGACGTTGTTGACAAAGTATACAAACTGATATATAAATGGGAAAAGGGATGAAAGAACAGGTTTAGACGGATAGGTGAAAAAAAGGGGAGACGGTGTCACATCTTGCATAGTGACTAAAATGGTTGACCTTGACCCGCTTCTGATATAAATTTGCCTATTGTGGAAACACCGATGTAATTCCTTACCAATTTCACTGGTCTAATTCCATACCATTCCCACCGGTGAAACTAGACCATTTTATTCAATATCT
>CAZSON010000231.1:0-4569 GCA_964608375.1 uncultured Desulfobacter sp.
AGATCTTCAACAGCGACTTTTGTCAGATATCTTTCTTTAAGCATACCGAAGTTTAGGCTATTTAACACTCTTATGTCAATATATTTTGCCTATAAGCAAAATTATTATAAACTTTTTTTGCTTCAGAGTAACAAGAAGCAGAAATCAGGCCAGAATTGCGAAAGGATCGTGGAAAATAATAGACATCCCAAAGTTTGCGCCTGGTTTTAACAGCTATCGGGCAGGGCAAATCAATGGTTGAACCAGAAACACTTCATCACCGTCCTCCATCTATCCGCCGTAAGCATCCTTATGTTCGGCCCGGATGACCTTCTTATCGGTCTTGCCTACCGAAGTTTTGGGAATCTGATCCACGAAGAGAACCTTATCTGGCAGCTGCCATTTGGCGAACGTTTTTTGCAGGTGCCCCCTGATATCTTCTTCACTGCATCTTCCTTTTGCATCCTCCCGCAGGATGACCAGCGCCAGGGGCCGCTCCTGCCATTTGGGGTGCGCAACGCCGACTACGGCCGCTTCCAATACATCCGGATGGGACATGATCTCATTTTCCATATCTACCGAGCTGATCCATTCTCCACCGCTCTTGATCACATCCTTGACGCGATCGGTGATTTTCAGGTAGCCCTCTTCATCGAGGATGCCCACATCGCCGCTCTTCCAGTAACCGTCTTCTGTAAACTGCGCCTCGGAGCCCGGAGCATCGTGATATCGACCGGTAATCCATGGACCGCGAATAAGGACTTCTCCAGGCGTCTCACCGTCCGCCTGTACCTCCTGGCCCGCGGCATCGACGATTTTGATATCCAGACCGACCACGCAAAAGCCCTGCTTTCGTTTGAGGTCCCATCGCTGGTCTTCGGTCAGATCATGTTCGAGCCACGGTTTGAGGCGGTTTATGGTTACCAGCGGCGAGGTCTCGGTGGCACCATAGGCGTGGATTATTTCAGCCCCTGTCAGATCCCAAAAACCTTTCATCATGGCCACCGGCGGCTCGGTGGCGCCTGAAAACAGCCTCGCGCCGGTCAGGTCAGGTTTGTTCTCCAGACCGCGGATGTACTCGAGCAAAGGCATGAAGATGGCCGGAGCACCGGCACTGACCGTAACATGTTCGTTGATCATGAGTTCGGACAGGGACTCAAGAGTATCGAGCGTGTACATGCCCGGGAACACCAATCTGGCCCCGACCAGGGTTGCAGCCTGGAGCAGTCCCCAGCCCAAGGCATGAAACATCGGCACCACCTGGCAGTAAGTGTCTTTCAACGTTATTTCCGCACTGAGAGCGATAGCACAGGTGTGCAGATAGACATCGCGGTGAGAGTAATAGACGCCTTTAGGCTTACCGGTGGTACCGGTAGTGTAGCAGGCGGCGTAGGCTGAATGTTCGTCCATAGCAGGCCAGGTATACGTTGGCGCCGCATCTCGGAGCAGATCCTCATAGGCGTAAATCGGGGTAAGCGTGGTCTTGACATCGGACAGCGTGTTCCCGGGCCGCGTGATGATCACCCAGCCTTCGACGGTTTCACATAAGGGGGCTATCGCTTCGGCAATCGGCAGCAGGGTCTGATCGACAATGATGAACCGGGCGCCGGCATGGTTGATCACATAGCTGAGATCCTGAGGCGTGAGACGAAGGTTTAAAAGGAGCATGACCGCACCCATACCCGGAAGACCGAAATAAATCTCACAATTTTCGTGACTATTCCAGGCCAAAACGCCGACGCGATCACCTACATGTACACCGATAGCGTCCAGACCCCCTGCCAGGCGCTGCATACGCTGATACGCCTCTTTATATGTATAGCTGAACATGGTTCCGTCCAGTTGCCGACTGACGATTTCCTGCCGGCCGAAGCTGCGGGTGGCATGCTTCATGATGTTGGTCATATTGAGCTGATAATCGTCCTGGCTGGTGGCGGGAAACCCCATAATCTTTTCCATGCTAATCCTCCTTTCATAACAGCGCAGGTAGGTTGTGGCTGGCACCATTTCTACCGCATTTTTTTAAGAACGATGGTGAATTACGGATAGTTGACGCTTACTACCCAGTTGCGCAACTATACCGACTCAAGTTGCGCCGTCCCACGAGCGTGCTTTTTTCAGGCTAAACAGGCGGGCAAGCTCATCCACCTCAAACGCAGGCCACTTCGTGGGTTTTCTGTGAAATACAGCCTCGATGCCACTCCCTTTTTCCATCACCTCACCGATGCACGCGACATCGATTCCGGCTTTGATAATAGCACTCATGAGTGTTTTAGAGAAGTTTTTTCTGCAACAGATCAGAAGGCTGCCTGACCCGATGAGACCGAGCGCCTCTATATCGAGCAGATGACAAATTTTTTCGGTTTCAGGGTATATAGGGATCATATCCGTATCGACTCTAATTCTGTGCCCCCCTGAAAGGCTCAGCTCTTCGAGCGCGGTCGCAAGGCCACCCTCTGTGACATCATGCATGGCGCTAACGCCCGGAGAGTGTCCGGCGATTTGTGCCTCGGCAATAATACCGATTTTGGAGCGAAATGCCCGGCACCTGTCTATTTCGCTTTCCGTAAGACCCATACCCCTCAACCGGTCCCCCATTTCCCAGGCGATAATAGCTGTCCCCTCCACCGCCAAAGATTTGGTTAGGAGCACTTTGTCCCCGGATTTGATATTTTGCTTTTTAAGGAGGCTTGACTTTGAAACGGTTCCGACCAGCATCCCGTTGACAACCGGCCGAGTAACGGCATCAGTAATCTCGGTATGACCGCCGCATAGGGTGATACCCCATTTCTGACAGGTGGTCTTCAGTTCATGCATCACCTGTCGAACCTCAAACGCAGTAACATTGCAAGGAAAAAGAAGTGTTGCTAAAAACCACCTGGGCGTTGCCCCGGAAGTGGCGATATCGTTTGCATTGATCAAAACCGCATATTGGCCGATCGCATCGGTGATAAACGTAATCGGATCGGACTTGAGGACAAGAACCTCTTCTGTTTCAATATTGACAGCGGCGGTATCTTCCCCTATGCCGGGATGGATCAGAACCGATGGGTCGTCATACGGAAATCTTTCTATAAATTCTGCTAAAAGATCATTCGGCAATTTGCCTGAAGAAAGCGGTCGGGCCAACCGTACGATTTGTTTCAGTTCTTGCAGGTGGGAGATGGTGTAATCACTTTTACAATCAGGAGACGGGGGGTCACCTCTGTTTTGAAGGAGAACTGTAACCGCACCCGCGTCGTTGCCAGCCTGAATATCGTATATAAAATCTCCTACGACAAGCAGATGCGCAGCGTCGATGCCGAACCTTCGGGCTGCCAGCAGGACACCTTCCGGATCCGGTTTGGGGGCAACCGGATCTTCCCTTGTGATTACCAGTTTAAAATCTTTTGTATCGGTATAATGAAAATTTTTCAGAGCCTGTCTTACCGATTGCAGGCTGTTGCGGGTTATGATGCCGATCGGGACATCGGCTGCTCTCAAATAACGAATCAAATCTTCGGCCCCGGGATTGGGCTTTGATTTTAAAGCGGATTCGGCTTCAAAATGTTCCAGTACAGCGAAGGCATCTTCCTGCTGACGCTTTGCCTCCAGAGTTTTTATGAATTCTAAAATCGGCCTATTTTTCGGACAATTGATCGCCGCCCTGATAACGCCGAAATCGAGTGCACCCGGCTGGGTTAATGTCCCGTCAAAATCAAACAACACGGCTTTTATGCAAATCGGCCTATTTTTCATATTGTTTTTTTAAAGAAAAGGAATTTGTTTCCCGGTGCGGTAAAGCAGCGCCTGGCATGTTGCGATTAAGCGTTCCTCCTGATCCTTAACCACGATTGTATAGCCGGCGGTCTTGCGTGTTCTGCTGATCTCCTTTGCTTCGGCCCTCAAAACGGTCTCTTTTTCAGGGCTGGAAACATAGGTCACACTGACATTCAGGGCTACACCCACGGTTCCATCCGCCTGTCCTACGGTTTCGAATGCCTCGTCTATCAGCGAAAAAATGACGCCTCCATGGGCTCGATCATAAATATTTCCCATGGTCATCGGGTCGTAGGTCATTTCCACGGCTGAATACCGGTCTTCCAATTCAACAAGGTTCATGTTCAACTTCCGCGCAAAAGACTCCTTTTCCACCGCGCGATAGATCGCCTTTCGAACTGCCTGGTCCATTTATTCCCTCCCTGATTGTGATATCTTTTTGAAAAAGTATAAAAAAATTTATGATAATTTTTTTATTTCAGATACGCAAATATTATTTCAGCCCAACAATGATGAACTCGTAAAAAGTCCATATTGCTCTCTAAATGACCATTTATCCCAAACTCAAAGTCGTTCACAAATGACTTTTTACGAAACTATCAACAATGGTACTTGACGCAAGCCCTCTGGTTCCTTACTATCACCTGCTCAAGTTGCGCACATAATAATCTGATAAACTACGATCGTGTGTAACTCAAGTTTCGCACCCCCTATGGGGCGCGATATCGCGTCTGGTGTAGGGTGAATAAAATTTTTTGGAAAAACAATGAGACGGCTGATGTGAAACGGAATGCATAAGGTTACCACCGTGCACAGGCACGCGATGGTCTG
>CAZSON010000232.1:0-4527 GCA_964608375.1 uncultured Desulfobacter sp.
TAAACTTCAAACTTTGAACCCCGTCTTTTGATAAAACTGATCCAGAGAATCTATCTGTTCCTGCTCGTGTTTTCGCCCCTGGCCTTCGGCAGCGTGGAGCTGTGGTCAAAGACCATCATGGAAGGGCTTTCGTTTTTGGCGCTTTTCGTGTTGTTCGTTCTTTACGCAGTTAAAAAAGAACCGTTTTACAGGGTGCCGGGTATTGTTCCGCTGCTTATTTTTCCCGCCTATATCGGGCTGCAGATGGTTCCGCTGCCGGACTTTTTGGTAAAATGGGTATCTCCGCAAACCGATGCCCTATACCGTGAGTCGATCGGTCTGCTGAATCCGATAGACCGGATATCGCTCTCCATCAACCCAAAAGAAACCCTGTCTGAATTTTTCCGCTATGGATCGTACGCCGCCTTTTATATCCTGAGTATTCAGCTTCTCAGCGATAAAGTGTTTTTAAAAAAAACCGTGAATACGGTCGTTCTCTTTGTATCACTTCTCGGATTTTTTGCCATTTTACAGCATTTCACGGCCGATGGTAAGATTTACTGGTTTTCGGAGCCGTTTCGCGGAACGCCTTTTGGACCCTATGTCAATCGAAACCATTTTGCCGGTTTGGCCGGCATGACCTTTCCGCTGGTCCTGGCCATGTTCCTTTACAACAAGCCCCGCATCAATTACAGCGGCTTGCGAACCCGGCTGGCGGAGTTCTTCAGCCACAACAGCGCCAATTCCTATTTTCTGCTGGGGGTCGGACTGGTTCTGCTGGGGTTGGCCGTGTTCTTAAGCCTTTCTCGAGGCGGTATCATCAGCCTCTGCCTGGCTACCTCTATTTTCGGCATGCTGCTGGTTTTGCGGGGAACGGATCGGGGCCGTGGACTGCTGGTTTTGACGCTGTTTTCATTTGTCCTGCTGTCTGTCGGCTGGTTCGGCTGGGATCCGATTTTCGAACGCTTCAACCGGATTCGGAATCCCGCCGGCGAGATCGATGTGGCGAGGATTCCCCGCTGGAGAGACAGCCTCCTGATCATCGACGACTATCCGATGACCGGGACCGGCTTTGGCAGTTATACAGACATCTATAAAGGGTATAGGAACGAGCGCACCGGAAATGTTGTGACCCACGCCCACAACGATTATATTGAACTGGCCGTGGAGGGCGGTATCATTGCCGTGGGGCTGGCGGCGTGGTTTCTGGTATCGATTCTATCGACCTACCGGCGGTTTTTGAAGCGCCGGGACCCCTATTGTGTCTATCTTTATCTGGGGGGTCTGACCGGTCTGGTCGCTATCCTGATCCACAGCATCACCGACTTTAATCTTCATATCGGGGCCAACGGGCTCTACTTTTATTTTATCTGCGCCCTATGCGTATCGGCCGCGCACACCAGCATCAGGTCCGGATCAGGCGCTACCCATCTGAAACCGGCCGGCAGGGGGTGGGTCATGCTGTCGATCCTGCCGGCAGCGGTCCTTTTGATATCAAGTATGATGTTCAACGAGGGTGAATTTCTGGCGAAGCTCAATTTCAAGTCCATGTTGACGGTTTATAAAACAGACGAACTTGGGGATAAAGATTACAAACAAATTCGCGCCTATGCAGGGAGCGCGATAAAATATGATCCATTCAACAGCTTGTACTACATGATTTTCGGTAACGCCGAAAAGGCGCTCGAGCGCGAGGAGAGTGCCTTTGCATACTTTAAAAAGGCACTTCGGTTAAATCCGGCAAACGGGGTCTATCTTCAGACCATTGCTGAGTATGTATCGGATCGGGGTGATCAGAGGGCGGCCGATGCGCTTTATCAGGTTGCCATCCGGCGCGATGTGAAAAGCAGCCACCGCTTTGCCAACTATGCCTTCTGGCTCATGAAAAACCGGCAAAAAGAAAAAGGGATTGAAACCCTGCAACGTGCCATCACCCTGTCTCCCCGGCAAACCCGAAGGTATCTGAACAAGCTGGTTGACGAGAAACTGCTGGAAAATACTGATCTGATCCGGGTAATGCCAGAGCGGGTGGAACCCCGAATCATTTTTGCCGAGTATCTGGACGCGTATCTGACCGAGCATCTGATTGCAGAGAAAAAATATGATCTGACCAGCGCGGCTTACAAAAACGCACTGGCCTATATTGACGAGGAAGCGGAGATCAAACCATCCTATTTTTTAAAGGTCTATCAGTACTACATGAAGCAAAAACAGTATGAGGCTGCCCTGGACGTGATTCAAAAGGGTATCGTATGCTTGCCGGAGAACGGACGGTTTCGTGTAATCGCCGGGTCCCTCTATGAGAAACTGGGTATCAATTACCGTGCGGCCGAGGAGTACAAAACGGCGCTGGTCTTTGATCCCAAAAACAGACAGGCCAAAAGAAGGCTCAGAAAATTACAGCAATAGGTGAGGATTTTAAGCAATGGAAACGAATTTACCTGAAAAACCGAAGATTGCGGATCACCTGGTCCTGCGTGATCTGGATAATGAAACGGCTATCTATGATTCCAGGACCGGAGAGTTTCATTTCATCAACCCGACTGGTTCGGCCATCTTCTACCTCTGCGACGGCACGCACACTGTTGATGATATCGCAGATGAGATTTTGAACCGGTTCGACAACCCCCCCCCAACCGTGGAAGGGGAAGTCCATGACTTTTTGACTTCTCTTTCTGAAAAAGGACTTACCATTCGAAAATCATGATGGAATCTCAATATTTAACAATCGGTGACTATTCAGTTTGCCTCCAATTCGAGCCGGAGGATTTTGGAAATCTTATCGCGCACCTCTATCCCTGCGCCAGAAGCCAGGAAATGCCGGGTTGTGAAACATCGGTCCTGCTGAAAGTAAATGGATGTTGTTCCAGCCGGGGGTGCTTCGACATCGGTTCAACAAGTGATCACAACGATTTCTTTATGGATCTTGAATGGCAGATAACCGTGGCTGCATTGTCTCATAACCGGCGCTTCCATCAAATGCACTGCGCTGGCGCGCTCTTCGGGAGCCAATGCGCAATAATCCCCGGATCGTCCAATGCCGGCAAAACAAGCCTGACGATGGAGCTGATGAGACGGGGCTGTAAGATCTTCACGGATGAAGTGTTTCTTATCGACAGGGTGAAGGGAGAGTTTGCCGCGTTCCCCCGCAGTTTCATCGTCAAGGAAAATACATATTCCATATTTCCTGGCATTTGCCATCCAAAAAGTCTGAATGGATATTCCGGGTGGCGGAAAGATGTAAAGCAGAAGGCCTGGTTCCAGGACCCTCAAGCAGTGGCAAGCGATCCCTATATGAAGAGGCGGCTTTGTCGCCAGGGTGCGATTTTCTTTGTCCAATACACCAGGGGTAGTGAGCTTTTGCTCAATCCGTTGAGCCGGATCAATGTGATGAAAAAACTGGTTACACATTCGCTTAACATAAAAGGGAACGAGGAGAGTTCTTTAATAGTCCTGGCCGATCTGGTAGAAGATTTTCCCGGATTTGAATTGAAATTTGATTCTTTGTCCGCAGCCGCTGATTGTATCTTTGAGACCTTGACCACGCTGAAAAAGGCGGTATAGCGTCTGACCCTTTATGTATGACTGCAAATCATATGCCGGATTGCTTCTGGACCGTGAAAGAATTGAGATTTTCACGAAAGCCATTGAAACATTAACCGGTAAGGGAGATACAGTCGCAGAATTAGGGAGTGGACTCGGTACATACGCAATGGCGGCGGCTCGAGCAGGAGCCCGAAAGGTCTTTGCAGTTGAAAAAGGCAGAATCTTTCCGTTGCTTGAAAGAATCATTCGACGAAATAGGTTCCATGATATTGTCATACCTGTAAGAGAAAGCATAGAAAAATGGACTCCCCCTGAAAAGATCGACCTGGTAATCTTTGAAGATTTTCCCAAAGGGGGAATCTGCAGCGACACGCTGAATATCATCAAGACGTCTAAGGAAGCGTTTCCCGATGCAAGATTCCTGCCGAAAGCGATCTCATTTAAGGCTGCCCCGGTGAGACTGCTTGCGGATTCCGGGACAGAAAAAAAACTGAGAACCTCCTATCTCATAGCGAATTTTGATTTTACCCTTTTGGCTGACTATTTGACCGACAGTATTTACTCTGTAGATCTGACGCCGGCTTCTCTTCTGGGAGATCCGCAAGAAATGTGGACATTGAATTTCGATCTGCCGCTGCCCTCATTTTCTTCGGAAATGTCCTGGCAAATGGAGGCTGGGGAAAAATGCGATGGCATCGCTTTTTGGTTTGAACTTGACCTCGGCAATGGGATAGTATTGTCGAATTCTCCTGGAACCCACATCACAGTCTGGGGACAAACGCTTTGCCCGTTCTCCAGCTGTTGCTCCGCTTCTGACGTTTTTGAACTGACCGCGGAACTCAGTTTTCAACAAAACGGAGACATCTGGAACTGGTCTGCTTCCTGGATGAACAATAAAGAGAAACACTCAACGGCTTTTAGCGTGCCCCTTGATAAGAACAATTTTTTTTAATTGACAATTTCATGAAAACCGGGGTAAATTAAAAAAGAAAGAAAATGCGA
>CAZSON010000233.1:0-4525 GCA_964608375.1 uncultured Desulfobacter sp.
GATTCCTTTCCCAATGACGGTGGATTTTGGTCAATGGGCGGCGTTGACCCGCCTATTTTTATTTGTTAAAATAGATTGATATGGCAGTTTACGAATATACAGCTATTGATTTAAAGGGAAAGCATGTCTCGGGCGTTATTGATGCAAAAAGCGATATCGTTGCTCGGCAGAAGCTCCGCACATCAAACATCTTTCCGGTCTCCGTTAAATCAGTACATGACACGGCAACAAAAAAAGAACCGTTCGCATCTGTTCTGTTTCGCCCTTTCACACGGATTCGGCCTGTTGAAATTTCGATGATGACCCGACAGCTAGCCACGGTTGTTGGAGCTGGATTTCCGCTGGTGTCGGCTATTGAGACGCTGATCCCTCAAACCAGATCCCATGCGTTTAAAAGAATCCTGGCTAGGATAAAAGACTTAATCATAGAGGGAAACAGTTTTGCCATTGCCCTGTCCCGTTATTCGGGGGTTTTTCCCCCACTATATATCAATATGGTTCATGCCGGTGAAACTTCGGGAACCCTTGAGATCGTTCTGGATCGTCTTGCAGAAACCACAGAAAAGCAACTCGCTCTGAAAAACCGGATACGAGCAGCGATGGTATATCCCATTTTTATGTCCTTTCTCGGTGTGATTCTGCTTTTTTTTCTGATGACTTTCATCGTCCCGAACATCACATCAATTTTTTCAGACATGGACCAGGTTCTTCCTGCACCAACCCGCTTCTTAATCGTTGTCAGTGACCTGTTAAAATCTTTTTGGTGGCTTATCTTTGTTATGATAGGGCTGATTATTTTTGCGCTCCGGGGCTTAAAAAAAACAAAACAGGGACGGTTCCTGATGGATAAAACCGTGTTGATGTCACCGGTAATCGGATCTATCATAAAAAAATTGGCGGTGGCTCGGTTTTCTCGCACTTTGGGTTCGCTACTGGAAAATGGTGTCTCTATGTTGCCTGCACTCGATATTGTAAAAAATATTGTGGAAAATATGTTGATCTCAGAAGCGGTCGGAGCGTCCGCTGAGGAGGTGGGTAAAGGAATCGGGCTTGGAAGTGCAATGGCAGCGACAAAAATATTTCCTCAACTTTCCATCCAAATGATTCAGGTGGGGGAACAGAGCGGTGAACTGGAGACCATGCTGAATAAAATTGCGGATGTCTATGAAAATGAAGTGGAAACAACTGTAATGAACCTGACTTCCTTGCTTGAACCTGTTATGATTCTGCTCATGGGTCTTGTGGTCGGTTTTATCGTTCTTTCGATCTGTCTTCCGATCTTTGAAATGAACCAACTCATTGTATAACCTTGGTTGATATCTATTTAAGGTCACTCGCCTAATAGGGGGGATAATGAAAAAATATCCAATCGTTCGAGCAACAGGCCACTTTGGTTTTACACTCATTGAACTGATGGTCGTCATTGTCATTTTGGGTATCCTTGCCGGCCTTATAATACCTAGAATTATGGGACGGCCGGAAGAGGCAAAACAGCTCAAAGCAAAGATTCAAATCGAAAGCCTGGAAACCGCCCTCAAATTGTATAAATTGGATAACGGAACCTATCCAAGCACAGAACAGGGATTAATCGCGCTGATAGAGTCGCCTGATGTGGAACCGCTACCAAAGAAATGGCGCACCGGAGGCTACCTCGAAAAAGGAAAACTTCCGAAAGACCCATGGGGAAATGACTTTATCTACCTCAGCCCGGGTGTGCATGGTGATTACGATTTGATCTCATACGGTGCAGACGGTGTGCCAGATGGTGAAGGGAAAAATAAAGACAATAACAGCTGGGAAATTGAATAACGGTTTTACGCTCATTGAACTTATTGTCGTTATTTCCCTTATCAGCACTGTACTTTTTTTCTCTATCCCACGCCTTCAAAACGTTCTCGGATTTGACAATACAAAAAAGGTTGCCCGACGGATATTGGCCACTGTGCGTTTATTAAAAAAAAACGCGGTTGCCGATCAGAAGCGCTATATTCTGCATGTTCACCTCGATGCAAATCGGCTATGGATCACCAATGAGTCGATGTCGGAAGCGGAAATTCAACATGCTGAGGGAAAAAGCTACAGCCTGCCTGATGATGTCAGAATTTCAGATGTAGAGTATGCGAATAAAGGAAAAATTTCGTCCGGCACAGCGGATATCTCTTTTTATAAAGATGCCTATTCCGACTATGTATGGATTCACATTGAAAATGATAATAATCGGTCGTTATCTTTTCTGATTGAACCTTTTCAATCAAAAGCAACCCTTTTTGAAAATTACGTAGGTTTTGAGCGTTAAAAACCGATCAAGAAAGCGTGCCAATGACCATCGGATTTTATAAAAACGAATCCCGGCGGATATCAAACGGCTTTACCCTTCTTGAGATTATCGTGTCGATCTCCATCATTGCGATTGTTCTTACCGCCATCTACAGAATGCATTTCCAAACCATCTTTGCAGTTCAAATTGCAAGATTTCACGTCATTGCTCCACTGCTGGCTCAAAAAAAAATGGCGCAGATTGAGCGGACAGGTTTTGCCGATGTCGCAAACGAGTCAGGTGATTTTGGAGATAAATTCCCCGGATTCACATGGTCCGCCTCGGTAAACGATGTAGAGTCAGAAATTCTTGGAGATGTCGCCAACGATCTCAAAAAGGTAGATGTCACCGTATCGTTTAATGATGATTTGACTTACAGCATCAGAACCTACAGATTCATTCGATAAACATATGAAAAAAGAAATAGTGGGCGTACAAGCAGATAGTGGGTTTACGCTCATTGAAATCCTGATTGCCATTTTCATTTTCGCGGTCCTCATCACAACCGTCTTCGGCTCTTATCGTTCGGTTTTTTCCAATACCGGAACCATCGACCGGGATATGGACCTGTATGAAACAGGTCAAAACTGTCTTCAACGGATAATCCTTGACCTAGAATCAACTCATCTATCTGTGCCACCGACATACTCACCCCCGGATTTTAATGAACCGCCGGATCCGTACCGTTTTGTCGGTGATGTCACCACGTTGGCCAATTACACTTTTTCAAGACTGAGATTTGCCTCCCTTGCACATCTTCCCTTTTTCCCTGATTTGAGGCAAGGCATTGCAGAGATCGTTTATTATGTCCGGCCGTCAGAGGACGGACATTTTATACTGAAACGCTCAGACAACCTCTATCCCTTTATATATAGCAAAGAAAAAGGAATTGATCCTGTCCTGTGTGAAGGGGTCAGGAAATTTGATCTGAAATTTTACAGCCAGGATGGCACCGAGCATGATGAGTGGCATTCCGAATCTAAAGCGTTCAATTATGAAACGCCGAAGGCGGTCGAAATAAAAATTGACCTGACCAATGATTTGACCTCCCAATCATTGGAGACTGTGGTCGCCCTTCCGGTTGACAGAAGGAAAAGCGAATGAGCGGCCTGAAATGAAAAAAAAAAGAATTGTGAATAAAAGCGGAATCGCGCTCCTGATCACAATTACGGTTATCATGCTTTTCATGACGGTAGCTGTGGAACTCAACCGAAAGATACGTTCCGTTGTTCTATCTACCGCAGCGATGCGGGATAGACTGACGCTCAAACATATGGCTTCTTCCGGAATTCATGCGGGGATGGCGATGCTGATCCGCGATAAATATCAAACCGAATCAGACTCTCTTCAAGACAATTGGGCTGATCCAAAAACCATTGAAACCGTCCTGAACGATATCCCATTTCCGGATGGAAAGCTCTCATTAAACATCCATGATGAACTTGGCAAGATTCAGATAAACGCCTTGGTAAAATTCCCTGAAGGCCGCCATTTCAACAACCTCCAAAAGATGTTGTGGTATCAGTTTTTAACCCCGCTAAAATCGAAGGCTGAAATATTTAAAGAGATAGAACCGATTTCCATTATCAATTCTATCAAAGACTGGTTGGATTCAGGGGATAATGAAGCGATCACCGGTTTGGGTGGAGCAGAATCCGCTTATTATGGAAACCTTGATCCACCGTATCGCCCCAGAAACGGTCCACTGCCGCACTTGAGCGAGATGGTTCTTATAAAAGGGGTGCCCCATGAGCTTTTCCACGGCATAGGGGAAACGTCCGGAATTTCAAAATATATGACGGTCTACGGAACGACCCCATCCCGGGACAACAAACCTGCATATGAAGGAAAAATAAATATCAACACCGCATCCCTCCCGGTTTTAGCGGCTCTTCTCCCTCTTGATCAGCAAGAACTTGCGCAATCAATTTATGATTACCGAACAGAAATCTCTAAACTGGAAAATGAAAATACACTTTCGGATCCCACATGGTATAAAAATGCCCCCGGTTGCAGAGGCATTAAAATCGAACCCAAACTATTAACAACTCGAAGCGATATTTTCAGTATCGAATCAACTGCAAGTCTGAATGAAACGAAAATGACGACATTTGCCGTGGTGGAAAGAAGAAAAGAGAAAGGATCTGGAAAATGGATATGCAAAATCTTGAATTGGCATACCAAATGAAGTATACTCATGTAGGTTTG
>CAZSON010000234.1:0-2787 GCA_964608375.1 uncultured Desulfobacter sp.
TCCGGAGCCGGAGTATATGAAGCCCGATTTTTTAAACCCCTAATCAAATAAGACAGTCTCGTAAAAAGTCATTTGCGAACGACTTTGAGCATTTTGGGATAAATGGTCATTTAGAGAGCAATATGGACTTTTTACGAGTTCATCAAATAACATAAACCCGAATTTAAGTGAGGGAAAATATGGATATGGAATCAATCGAAACAATTATCGCAAAGGCCTTGTCCGCCGGCCGGCAGACCTTGTCCGAGTATGAAAGCAAAAGGGTTCTGGCCGAGTATGGAATTCCCACAACCCTGGAAATCCTGGTGGAAGAGCTGACAGAGGCTGAAGCCGCTGCTGAGCAGATCGGTTACCCGGTGGCTTTAAAAGTCTGTTCCGCAGGAGCGGTCCACAAAACCGAACAGGGGCTCATTGAGCTGGGAATCAGTGATAAGTTTAAACTCAAACAAGCTTATGAACGACTTTCCCCTAAAGCCCGGGACTTAGGCGGCAAAATTTTGATCCAGGAAATGATTAGCGGTTCTCGTGAACTGGTAATCGGCATGACCAGAGACTTGAACTTAGGCCCATGCGTGATGTTCGGCCTCGGAGGTATCTTTACCGAAGCCCTATCAGACGTATCATTTCGAATGGCGCCGTTAACGGATCGGGATGCGGAAGAGATGACAGGGGAAATCAGAGGTTGTAAATTATTGGAAAGTGTTCGTGGTCTTAAACCTGTTGATATGCAAATGCTTGGCCGTTGTCTGAAGGCTTTAGGCAAGATCGGTCTTGAGCATCCTGGGATCCGGGAACTCGACGTTAATCCATTGATCATCCGCAATGGTCAGCCTGTGGCGGTAGATGCCTTAGTAGTCTTGGAAAAACCGCGACCTGAGGAGATAGAACCTGAAATGATTACGGGCGGCCTGACGAGCTTCTTTGAACCTGAAAACGTTGCCGTTATCGGAGCTTCAAATACTCCCCATAAGGCTGGCAACGATGTAATTCAAAACATTTTGGCCAATGAGTTTGGCGGAAACCTGTATCTGGTGAATCCCAAAGGCGGTGAAATCCTGGGACACAGGGTCTATACTTCCATCCAGGATTTGCCGGACAGCATTGATCTTGCCATCATTATCCTACCGGCGGCGATCATCCCTCAGACAATAAGAGACTGTGCCGCCAAAGGTATCAAAGCTATGGTGCTGGCGGCCGGCGGTTTTGCCGAAGTCGACAAGCAGGGTGAAACTCTTCAAGAAGACACCATAAGAGCGATTCGGGATACCGGCGTCAGGGTCATTGGGCCCAATACATCCGGGCATACCTCAACGCCTCACAAGTTTACTTCCAGTTTTTTCCCCCTTGGGAAAATACCGCGAGGCAATGTATCCTATATCGCACAGACCGGGAATTTTGCCACCCATACCATGCGCTACATCAAGTCCGGTGAACACTTCGGCGTCGCGCGAGTGGTAGGCATAGGCAACAAACTGGATGTAGAAGAGAGCGAACTGCTCGAGTATTATGCCCGGGATCTGGAAACCAAGGCCATCTTTATGTATCTGGAAAGCTTTAAAAAGCCGCGGCGCTTTCTAAAAGTGGCCAGCGAGGTGACCCGATCCAAACCGGTGATTCTTCTCAAAGGTGGCGCCACTGCCGAAGGCGCACATGCCGCTGTTGCGCATACAGCAGCCCTGGCATCAGACGACCGCATCATTGATGGCGCCTTGAAACAGGCTGGCGTTGTCAGAGTCCGGGATTACTCACATCTTTTCCTGGCTGCCAAAGCGATTTCAGCCATGCCATTGCCTAAGGGAAACCGGGTGAGCTTTCTGGCGCCGTCCGGCGCCATGCTGGTTTGTATGACGGATCTCTGCCGCAGGCGGTGGGGATTGCAGGTACCGGACTTGGAAGATAAAACCCGGCAATACCTTCAGGACATCAGTCCTCCCTATATCCGCATGCGAAATCCGGTTGACATCTGGCCGGCCGCCATGGTCAATGGGGTGGAGAGTGGCTACCGGGAGGGGACCGAAGCGGTACTGAAAGACGCCAACATCGATGCCGCCGTAATGATATTGATGCTTACCGACGACACCGGTGTCCCTCCTTTGGATTTTATCGTTGACCTGGCTCAGCGCTACCCGGAAAAACCATTGTATGTCACGTTCTCAGCCCAAAAGAAACACATGGACGCTGCCAAAGCATTTCTGGAGCCAAGGGGGGTGCCGACCTTCCCGCTGATTGAAGAACCATTCGAGGTATTGAGCATCCTCGCCCGCTGCCGACAAGCCATGGAAAGACGGCCTTAAAATATCATTGGAATCGAAAACTCAATTGGCATCTGCTTCAGGAAGCAGGTTTAGCCGCTTTTTTACCCTGTTTTTGCAGTTCCCTATCAATAATCGTCTGAAATCCGGGCAGGGTCCGATCCCGTAAACGTTTTCCATTGATAAAGACGGTGGGAGTACCTCTCACATCTGCGCTGTTTCCATCCCAAAGGTCCTGGCTGATCCTTTCCTGGATATGCGGATCCTTCATTTTTTCATCGAACTTCACCATATCTAAACCGAGTTCAATGGCGATATCCCTAATTTTCTGGTCGTTCAACTGGTCGTAATTTTCGAATAACAGATCGTGAAACTCCCAAAACTTTCCCTGGCCGCCGGCAGCAAGAGCGGCTGTAGCGGCTTTTTTTGCAAATTCGTGGCTTTTGAGCGGAAAGTTTTTAAAAACAATTTTTACCTCAGTAGGATATTTCTCGAGCACCTGCCCGAGTACCGGCACAAGCCTTGCACAATATGG
>CAZSON010000234.1:2887-4514 GCA_964608375.1 uncultured Desulfobacter sp.
TAGGATATTTCTCGAGCACCTGCCCGAGTACCGGCACAAGCCTTGCACAATATGGTCATTGAAAGTCGTCAAAGACAGCAACCACAACCGGTGCATCATCGGGCCCTCTATATGGGGAGCCGGATATATCGATCTTCTGGATAAAATCGAGCGTAATGATCTGCACTGTTTTGTTTTTATTGCTGTTGAGGATGAGTGAGTCTCCCCCTGGCCCCATCTTAATTTGATCCACATGTTTTCCAACATCCATTTTGACTTCTCCGTTGGAAGTGGCCGAATAGATCAGGATCTCTCCCTGGTCGGTCAGCACGAAAATCCGCCTGCCATCCGGAGAAATGGCCACATCTAGCGGGGCTGCGTCTAATTGCATTGTCATGTATGGGGTCCACTCGACCGAATCAGAAGCGGATAAATCCTGAAGTACCATCAGAAGAGATAAAAAGATGGTCAGCACCATTATTTTTATGGTTTTCCAATTCATTATATGAAGCCTCCTTGACTATTTTTTAAAAAAATCAACCTTACTGAACTGAGCGGTTTACACTTTTTGGCGGGAGCGCCGTCTCGTCGTGAAATTCATATCACATCAGTTGCCCTTTATTCAACCTGAAATCCTTATTCCAAAAAACCACTATTCCTTTACACCGGCCCTGTCGTATCATTTATGTAACAATAGATACCCTGGGATCAGATGGTCCGGCACGGAATCCTCCCTGAAAGGGAGTATCGGTTCTGCAGCAGCAGATTATTTCGGCTCATTCAAAAAATCCAGGACAGCGCGGTCACGATCTTGATTGGGCTGAAGGGCTATTCCGTAGTGATTGACCCCCATCACATCAAACCGGTTGGCATGGGGAATCTCCTGGATCATTTGCGATACGACCGGTTCAGGCAAAAGGAGATCTTTTAAGCTAAATAACCCCTTGGTTGCTTTTAGAATCAAAACCTTACAACGGACCCGGGCATAAAAGGTATCAAACTTCACCTCGCGGATATTCTTTGCCTCCTCCTGAATATGTTTTGGATCTATGTTGCATCTCACGCCCCCCTCGACCTCTTCCATCTCATATCGATAGTACCCTTCTATAACGTCTGACCAGGGGTGGATGTAGGGAGCGGATTTCATGGTTTCGATATACGCACCGACTGAGGGAAAGACTTTTCCCAACCGGTCCAGAGACGGTTTGATGGCTTCAAACACATTATCCAACTGCTCCTTTGAAAGCTTTCCACCGCCATCCACAAGAATGATGCGATCGGTACGATCCGGGCATTGTGCACCAAAAGCAAGGGAAATAAAGGCGCCCAGAGAATGCCCCATCAGAACAGCTTTCTCCAGTCCCAGGCTGTCCATCACACAGATAATATCTCGAAGGTGATGGTCAAGGGAATATCCGGTCGACGGTTTATCCGACCCGCCCCTGCCCCTTAGATCCATGGCAATAACCTGGTGAATCGGGGTCAGTGCTTTGGCCATAACATCAAAAGAGCGGCAATTGGCCGTGATGCCATGGACACAAATTATCGCCTTACCGGTTCCCTCCCAAACAGCCAGATTGATCTCGACACCATCTCCTTTAACTTTTTTCATAAAAGGTCCAGACATTTTTATCTCCTTCTTTCTTGC
>CAZSON010000235.1:0-4495 GCA_964608375.1 uncultured Desulfobacter sp.
ATAGATGATCCGGCAGACATTATCGCCATTACCTGTCTTCATCTCCCAAAATATAGATTGGGTAACCATAGGGCGATCTGGGGAAACACCATCACAATAGCCAGGCCAACCCCCATGACCAGCACAAAAGGTATGATCGAGCGGTAGATATCCGCCAGTGTTACCTCCGGCGGCGCCATCGCCTTCATAAGAAACAGATTATAGCCAAAGGGAGGCGTCATGTAAGCCATCTGGCAGGTGATCGTATAGAGAACACCGTACCAAATCGGGTCGTAACCCAGCCTGATTATCAAGGGAACATAAAGCGGGGCAACAATGATGAGCATGGCCGTATCGTCTAGAAACATGCCCATCAGGATGTAGGAAACCTGCATCATGACGAGTATGCCAAACGGACTGAGTCCCCACCTTTCGAGAAATAGAGACTCTATCGCATGCACAGCACCAAGACCATCAAAGACGGCACTGAATGTAAGTGCCGCTAGAATAACCCACATAAACATGCAACTCACGCTCAGCGTATTCCGTAGAGTGTCTTCCAGTACCCGCCGGTTTAACCGGCCTTTGATGAGAGCAACAAGGGTAGTGGCTGCTGCACCTGCTGCTGAACACTCGACAAGACTGGTTATCCCCATCAAGAACAGCCCGGTCATGGAAAAAATAATAACGATAGGAATTATCCCGGCCCTGAGAAGCCGAAACTTCTCACCCCAGCTCATCTGCCGCTCTTCCCAAGATAACGCTGGTCCCAGTTCAGGCTGAAATTTGCATCGAATAGCGATGTATAAAATAAACAAGCCTGCCAACAGGAAGCCGGGGAAAACACCGGCCATCCATAGATGGCCGACCGGTTGCCTGGCGATCATTCCATAGAGAACGAGAACGACGCTGGGCGGGACCATGATGCCTAGAGAACTGCCGGCTTGGATCACGCCGGTGACCATTACCTTGTCATACTTTCGTTTGAGCATTTCCGGTAAAGCGAGACTGGCGCCAATCGCCATGCCGGCGACACTTAACCCGTTCATGGCCGCTACGGCGACCATCAGACCAATCGTTCCGATGGCTAAACCGCCATTGACTGGGCCCATCCAGACATGGAACATGCGGTAAAGGTCATTCGCTATTCCGGACTCGGAAAACATATACCCCATGTAGATGAACAACGGCAGGGTTAGGAGCGGATACCAGTTCAGCAGAACAAAGCTTGCGTGGAACGGCATCCCCTCAGCGCCCTCTCCCCATAATAGGAGAGCGAAAACAGTGGCCACCCCACCGATAGCACCAAAGACACGTTGCCCGGTGAGCAGCATGAGCATCATCGAGGAGAATATCAGCAGGGCAATAAGCTCATAACTCATGATATCGTTTTTCCTAAAACCTTTGCGAGGTCTCTGAAAAATGCAGCGATAACCTGCAACAGCATCAGCACTATTCCGATTGTCATAATAATTTTGATTGGCGCTAAAGGCGGTGCCCACGAGGTATAATTCACTTGCCCATATTTTACAGCGTATTTAAGGCTGGAAATGCTGCCGGTTAGCAGAAACACCAGGTACAAGATAAGGAGGGAAGCGGTGATTAGGTCGGAGAGAGCCTGACCTTTGGCCGACCACCGGCCATAGAGGAGATCCATTCTAACGTGCCCGTCGAGAATCATGGAGTAGCCACCACCCAGCAGGTAATAAGCGGCCATAAAGAACTGCGCCATCTCCACCACCCATATATGGGGCAGGTTAAAGAGGGTTCGAGATAATGACTCAAATAGAAGAATGCCCATCATAGCGAAGACCAGATACATTGAGAACTTCCCCACCGCCTGGTTTGCGGCCTCAATGTATCGCACATAGATTTTGACTGCCTTAGGCATTTAAGCTCCTTTTCTTTGGTTCCTTTAAGTCGGAATTTTAGCGGTTTACCCTCCCTAGCCTGGTCTATCCCGAAGCTAGGGAAGGCGAACCTTTATGCGATGCCAAGCGTTGGTGCCCGGTTAATCAGTATCGGTAGGGCGGACCGGCTTCTTTCATAGTTTGAGCGTATTCTTTGAGTATTTTCACCACCTTGGCATTCCTGGGGCTCTTTTTGGCAGTCTCGTCCCAGAATTTGAGTGCAGCATCTTCCACGACCTTCCACTCTTCACTGGGGATAGAGGTGAGCTTCAACTTCCCCCCCTTGGTGCGGTAGTGAGCTTCACCCCACCAGTACCAATGCAGTCTGTAGTAGTGCGAACTGTCCATTGATAACGTGAACAACGCCTTCAGATGGTCAGGCAGGGCCTTCCATTTCTTGGTGTTAACAAAGTACGAACCCGCCCAGGCGCCGGATATCGGATTCGTCAGGTAATATTTAGTAACATCCGCCCATCCGACCGTATAATCTTCGGTGATGCCAGACCAACAAACTCCGTCTAATTCATGCGTTTGAATGGCCATCTGAACGTCCTCATAGGGAAGGGCCATCGGGACGACACCGAATTGCTGCATGAACCTGCCCCCGGTAGGGAACATATACATTCTCAGCCCCTTAAGGTCTTTGAGGTGTCGGATCGGCTTGACGGTAGCGAAATTGCATGGATCCCAGCTTCCGGCACTCAGCCAGGTTACCTCCGGAATTTCAGCATAGGCTTCCTCCCAGATTTTGTCCAGCCCATACCAGTTCCACAGCGCGGGAACATCCAGTGAGTAGCGTGAAGCAAAGGGGAAGTAAGCCGCAAATACAGACACATCGACAGGCGCTGCGATGGAGTCATCATCACTCTGGGCTGCGTCAATTGTCCCCTCCTGTACGGCTCTAAACAGCTCGCCATGGGGCACCAGCTGATCGGCATTGTACAATTCGATCACCATCTCTCCATTCGCTGCTTTATTAAACGCATCTATCGAATTCTTAACGACATGCTCAGCCAGGGCAGGCCCGGCATAGGTCTGCATCCGCCACTTTATGGTCGTTTTCTTGGCTGCATGAACAAAAGGCGCGTTTACCGCCGTGGCTGCCACCGCAGCAGCGGTTCCCGCGCCTGCTTTTTTTAGAAAATCACGTCTTTTCATTTTGCCTGCCTCCTTTACTTAAATTACTATTTCACCATTGTGTATCTTCACCAGCCAACTGAGATAAGCATCACCTCCTTTCGAAAAAAATTTTCGGTAAATTCCGGTTAAACTTCCAGTCATGTATCTTTGGTCTGTCTATCTTACTGTGTAAGGTGCTGTCAAGGAATTTATATAAAGAGTCTGAATATTAGATATAAGATATAAAGGTGAGCTCACATGGCGTCTCTCATGGTTCGGCAACACTGTGTCAATCGGTTTTCCGGTTTATGGACTTGCGCTTCGTGCAAAAATCGGCCTCAGCAAATCCTTTAACTCAAAAAGGGATTGACTCAGTGCATAGCATCGTTATATTTTTTTCTGAGTACGAGTTAGCGGCATTGACTATAAGCTGATAAGGTCGACGAAATGATCCCGTTGAGTGTTTGACCGGTTGTCGGGTCGGCCACTGAATGCATGAATCGTTTTAAATAGAAAAAGGGGAAATCGAAATGTGCACGGTAATGCGTCTTTTGGACCAGGAATTCACCTCGGAAGTCTGTTACGAACTTTTACCTGAATGGAAGGGCACCGATGTCCGTATCACACAACTAAGCGGCGGGATAACCAATAAACTGTATCGAATTCAATCGGTAAAAGGCGATTACACCGTTCGGATTTACGGGGATAAAACCGACCTTTTTATAAACCGCGACTATGAGGCATATTCGATCCGGGAAATGGCAAAAATTGGTGTATCGTCAAATATCATCAAGTATATGCCGGGGAAGGGCGTTACCATCGTTGAATTCATCGATGGCTCGACTGTTTTGACAAACGGTCACTTTTTAGACAAATCGCTCTATGCAAAAATCGTTGGGCCGATTCGAAAAATGCACACAAGCGGCGTGAATTTTGAACGGATTTTCAACCCCCTGGTGGAGGTGATGAAGATGTCAGGCATAATCAATCGCCTTAATATAGACTATCCCGAATTTGACATTGCAGGCATCATAGAGAGGCTCATCAAGCTGTCGAGTATTATCAATATCCCCGAATCGGAATATACTCCCTGCCACAATGACCTGCTGGCGGATAATTTTATACTCATAAACGAAGATGCGGTGCACAGATACGATGCGCCCGTGTATATCATCGATTGGGAGTATGCAGGGATGGCCCCAAACTATTACGATATTGCGGATATGTTTCAGGAAATCCTTGTCCCGCGAGAATCGGAAAAACAGATTGTGGAAGAGTATTGCGCTGGTTATAAATTCGACCACGTGTTATTTTATATTGACCTGTTTAAGCCATTTCCTGACATTTACTGGTTTTTGTGGAGTCTGATTCAACTTAATATCTCAATAATCGATTTCGACTATTACAATTACGGCAAGACCAAGCATGATAATGCACTAGAGAATCTGAAGTTTATTAAAAAAGAATACGGTGTTGCTGTTTAAATA
>CAZSON010000236.1:0-4463 GCA_964608375.1 uncultured Desulfobacter sp.
GTCAAAACCGTGGCAAAAAGAAGTCCAAAACTGATACTGACCGCCATCGGGATGAGAAATTGTGCCTGGAAGCTCCGTTCGAGGAGAAGTGGAAAGAGACCGGCGATAGTTGTCAGCGTGGTAAGGATCACCGGTCTGAACCGGGCTTTTCCGGATTCCATGACCGCTTCATCGACCGCCTCACCGCTACGAACCGCCCGGTTGATAAAATCGATTAAGATCAGCGAATCGTTTACCACAATACCGGATAGGGCGACGATGCCAAAGAGACTGATAATGGTAATCTGCATCCCCATCACCAGATGTCCGACGATTGCACCTATGAGACCGAATGGAATTGCTATCATGATGATGATCGGTTGAATATAAGAGCGAAATTGGGTTGCCAGTAGAAAGAAAATTCCCATCAGGGCGAGAATAAAACCGGTTTCCAGATCCTTGAGAGAGTCTCTTGTCCTTTTTTCCTGACCCTCCAAATCAATCTGCAGGCCCGGGTAACGTCGCAATAGTTTTGGCAGAAAATTTTTCTTAAGATCCGCCACAATCTGACTTGCATTTCCAACCGATTCATCGAGATCTGAACTGACGGTAATCACCCGCTTGCGGTCGACCCGTCGAATCACGGAATATGCCCGGCCATAAGTGATCTTTGCCACCTCTTCAATCGGGATTTCTGCACCGTCCGTTGTCCGAACACGCATCTCCTCAACTCCGGATATTCGTCGGCGGTCATATCCGGCATATCGGACCATAACCTTCAGGTCATCCCTTCCCCGTTGAATGCGTCGTGTTTCTTCTCCATAGAAAGCCTGGCGGAGTTGTTTAGCCAGATCCGCCATGGTGATTCCCAATGATTTCGCCCCTTCCTTGATTCGAACCTCCATCTCATTTTTCCCAGGTCTGAAATCATCGGCGGTATCGTAGGTTCCTGGGTATGCCGTGATCTCGGCTTTTAACGCTTCAGCGGCTTTGGTCAGTTGCCTAAAACGCCTCCCCGCCAGCTGAATCTCGATGGCGTTTCCTCCCGGTCCCCCGGAGAGCGTTGAGAATGTAATTCTATCCACACCCGGGATTTCTCCCACAAGACTGCGCCATCTGTTCAAGATGGTGTTCACAGATAGGTTGGGGCGTTTCTCAGAGGGCACCAACTCCATCCAGATTTCACCGCAGTGACTACCGAAATCGCCCGGCTTCCAGTCCTTTCTGGGAATCATACCGACCATCGAAAAAGTGTTTGTAATAAGACGATCGTCTTTCTCTAACCCTTTTTTGAAGATCGCATTGATTGTGGTCGCTTTATCTTCAATAGACTTGATTGTCTCTTCGGTTATTTTGAAAGGAGTCCCCAACGGATAGCTGACATCGGCGATGATCCAGTTGCTTTCGCCTTTCGGGAAAAATACAAACGGCACATAGCCGCCGATGACAATCCCGATACTGATAATCAGGACCCCGAGGCCGACGGCAAAAGAAAAATACCTGTTTTTCACAACATAAGCCAACGCAGCCTGATAATAATGGCCGATTAAATGGTTTAATCCATTTTCAACCCGTTGTCTGAAACGGTTGTGCCATGCACCGACCCGCCCGTTTCTCAGAGCTCTATGGCTTAAAGCGCCCCGCAGATGCGCCGGAAGAATGATGAGGGCTTCCATCAGAGACACCACAAGGATTGTAATTACCGCCTTGGGCATCACGGCGATGAACTTTCCGATAATACCGGTGATAAAAAGAAGGGGTGCAAACGCTACCAGGGTGGTTAAAACCGCCATCACCACCGGCCACCCGACCTCCTTTAAACCGTAAACAACCGCTGTGGAAGGCGACTCCCCTTTCCCGAAATGGGTATAGATGTTTTCCCCGATGATAATGGCATCGTCCACCAAAATCCCTAGAGTCATGATGAAGGCAAACAGAGAAATCATATTGATCGTTTCACCGGTCCAATTGAGCACGATAAATGCCGCCATAAACGACAAGGGGATGCCCGCTGAAACCCAAAAAGCCAGGCGAAGATTTAGGAAAAGAGCAAGGATCAAAAAAACCAGAAGAATGCCTTGAAGTCCGTTTCGAAGCAACAGATTGATTCTTCCCTGGACCAGAGGCGCAAAATCTCCCCAAATGGCAAGATGTATTCCTGCCGGGACCGTATCTTTTTCCTTTTTAACATAATTGCGGACGCTTCGAGAGATTTCGATCAGGTCTTCTGTTTTTGTGCGGTTGACCTGAAGCACAGCCGCCGGTTTGCCATTGAACCTGGTTTCCATCGCCACATCTTCAAACCCGTCCTTGACATCTGCAACCTCCCTCAAACGGACGACCGTGCCATCGCTGCGTGTAATTAAAGGAATTTTTTCAAACTCCCGGCCCGTATATAGCTGTCCTTTCGACCTGACAAGAATCTCTCCATGATGCGTCTTAATCGCCCCACCGGGAAGATCAATACTTTCTGTGCGAATCGCCCTGGCCACCTGTTCAAACGAAAGACCATACCTTCGCAAGTTTTCTTCAGATACTTCCACAGAAATTTCATAATTTCTAACTCCCATCAGATTCACCAGGCTGATGGCGCCTTCATCGATTAAATCGTCCCGGATCTTTTCGGCCACCCGGCGCAGGTCTTTTTCCGAAACGTCTCCATATATCGCCACCGAAATAGCCGGATTGCGATTGATGATTTCGGTGATGATCGGTTCTTCAGCCTCTTTCGGGAAGGTGTCGATCCGATCGATTTCGGTTCGAATATCATCGAGTACTTTGCGCACATCGGCCTTCGAATCAAGCTCCACTGTGACCGATCCCGAGCCTTCGCGCGCGCTTGAAAGTATTCGGGAGATCCCTTCAATACTTTTTATCTTCTCTTCGATTTTGATACAGATGCCCTCTTCCACCTCTTCGGGACTTGCGCCGGGGAATGGGACATTTACATTGATCATATCCAGGGAAAATTGAGGATTCACCTCCCTGCGCATCTGCATCAGCGTGATCAGGCCGGCGATAATGATAAAGGTCATGATCAGATTCACGGTCACCCGGTTATTGATCGACCATTTGCCTAAAATTTCCATCGTAATATCAAGAAGGGGTGTTTGTTGCGGCGGCTCCCTTAACCCGCACCGGTAAACCATTTACAGCGCCCGGCAAGGGAGTTTTAATAATTTTCTCTCCGTCGGAAAGTCCGCTTTGAATGTATATCAATTCCTTAAAACGGCGCAGCACTTTTACCGGTCTAATTTGCAGCCGGTTCTGATTGACCGTGTAAACCACATCACCAGCGTGAACTGCATAACGTGGCAAAACAAATACCCGATGAATTTTGATTCCCTTAATTTGAACCTTGATAAACATGCCCGGCCTCAAGCGAAAAATATCCCGCTCTTTACCACCAGGCGGTGTATCGATCTCGACAACCACCGGGAGTGTTCTGGTTTTTTCATCCATCTTGGCCTTTATTCTCGAAACGTGTCCTCTCCACTCGCGGATATTCTCTTCCCGTCCAAAAACAATCCTCGCTTCCGGCCGCGGACCTTGCGTTTGAATCGGCGCTAACCATTTTAAATCCTTTACAGAAATTCGCACATCAATATCAAAACCCCCCTCCTTATAAACCTGACCCAGGTACTGTCCGGTCTTTACGAGCTGGCCTTTCTCAACCGCTTTCTCCAGAACCCAACCATCAAATGTCGTTAAAACCCTGGTTTTCTCAAGATTGAGATCGGCCTGTCGAAGAAGAACCGTTGCCATTTTTCGCTGAGCATTCAACTGCTCTCTTAAAGGAGCGGTGAGCGCCATCTGATTTTTAATTTTCTGCAAGCGGTTAAGGCTCTGGAGGTATCTCTGCTCTGCCTGGTCAAGATTGGTCCGGGCAACCGCCTTTTTACCCGAAAGCTCTTTTAACCGAAAAAATTCTGTCCGGGCCAGGGCAACGTCTGATTTGGCGATTTTAGCGTTCTCCTTTAAATTGAGAACCTCCTGACTCAAATGTTTTTGTTCCGCATCTGCCTGAATTATTTGGACTTTTCGCCGCTCCACATCCAGCCGGTATGAGCGAGGATCAATGGCTACCAGGACGGTGCCCTTTTTGCAAAACTCACCCTCTTTAAAGGACGAATGAATATCAACGATTCGGCCGCTCACTTCAGCCACCAGTCTCAAAATCTGCCGAGGTTTTACGGTTCCATAGGCTTCAATCACCATAGGCACATCTTTGGCCCTTGTCGGGAAGACTTCAACCAACCTATCGGCTTTGGGTTTGATCCGGCGCTCTGCTTTCGGCCGATGGACGTACAGAAAAAATGCAATTCCGGCAGCAACCGCAAGGACCAGCATTACCCGCATGGTTTTGAAAATAAATCCTCTTTTCATGTTTCATCAACTCCACAACGCGTTAAAGGCATTTATAAAATATTTTTTAAAAAGGAAACAATTAAAATAATGGGCCCTGATATGTGACACCTTATTAA
>CAZSON010000237.1:0-4438 GCA_964608375.1 uncultured Desulfobacter sp.
GATGACTGTTGCGATCGGTTTAGCATCCGGGTTTATTTCAACGTAATTTAACATTAACGATTCCTTTTATCTTGCTGAAAATTAGGTTTCGAAGGGAAAGGGACCTTGTTGACAAATCGTACAAACTCAAAGATCCTCATTCTTGCGCCTTTCAATACCCCAGACAATCGCACGATGCAATGTCTCTCTTTATATTAATAGGAATTTTATTTTTATTCCTAAGCTCCGGATTTCGTATAAAGTTGGTCTTTTTTCATATCATGCGCTGATTGAACCTGGGTTAATTTGATCGATTACCGGTGCAAAAATGCTGATTAAGAGTTGACCCGCAATCTATGGGTAAGCTATTAAGCCAGAAGTACTGATCGATACGAATTTCGGAATGAGCAATCGCCATAAAGAAGAGTATTATGCGCTGGAAACAATTTTTTACTCGAATACAATCAATCAATACCGATGCAGCTCGAAGAACAATTACTGAAAAAGCTTCTGAAGAAATTACCATTTTAGATGTTCGTCAGCCCTCGGAGTATAAGGCCGGCCATATCCCGGGAGCCAAGTTGATTCCCCTGCCGGATCTGACTTCCAGACTTGGTGAAATCGAACCTGGAAAACTCACTTTAGTCTACTGAGCAATCGGCGGGCGCAGCCGGGTTGCTGCACAAATATTGACGGGAAAGGGTTTCGAGCAAGTATATAATGTCTCCGGCGGGATAAAGGCCTGGAATAGCAAAACGGCGTATGGAAGTGAAGAATTTGGCCTGGAGCTCTTTTCCGGCCAGGAAACGCCTGAGGAAAATCTGATTGTTGCCTATTCTTTGGAAGCCGGCCTGCATGACTTTTATGTATCCATGACGCCCAAAGTGAATAATGCAGATGCCAAGAATCTTTTTCAGAAGCTCTCGGATATAGAAGTCAGACATCAGGATTACATTTTTGATGAGTATCTCAATGTTGTGCAAGATTCTCTGGCAAGGGAAGAATTTGAAAAGAAAATCGTAATCAAATTTGTTGAAGGTGGCTTATCGACGGAAGAGTACCTCAAGCTGTTCAAACCGGATCTGAATTCCATTATAGATATTACTGAAATGGCAATGTCTATCGAGGCCCAGGCGCTCGACCTGTATCTGCGGGCTTCTATCAAAAGCACCTTTCAAAGGAGTAAATCGGTCCTGAACAGGATTGCTGAAGAAGAAAAATCGCACCTGGCTCAACTCGGCAAGCTAATCGACCGTACGGCATTAACATCGAGTTTGATTTCTAAAACAGCGGAAGCTGTTTGAGATTCTTTTTCGAGATTGTATGACGCAAGTTTTCAAGATAAAAATTACTATTCTGCTCAAAATCAGATGACCAGTCCCTACACAATTCTTCCTGCGGTTTATCAGAATATTCTACTTCAAGAACGTTTTGTCTTGATATGTTAACATTAATTGGGTCATTAAACATTAGTTCTTTCTCCTGGGCGGTCATGACCGGAAATCCATAATGAAAATTATTGTATTTGAATCCGCCTTTGGATTTTAATCGCTCGGTAACAAATTCTATGTGCCTGAATAGCCTCTCCCTGATAAGTCTCTTTGATGTTTCAGCAATAACATCTTCTATTTTAAATATTTCGTCTTTTAAGCTTTTGTCAATCTCGTAACCGATACTATTTCTACCAGATGCAATAGCTGCTGCAATAGTAGTCCCAATCCCTAAAAATGGATCAAAAACGAAATCTCCTTTAGCTGAATACATATTAATCAGGCGATAAACTAACTCAAAAGGATAAGCTGCGCTTCTTTTCCGAGCACCTTTATAATTGAGTGCTTGAGGTGTTCCTTTCAGGTCAAACCATACATCTGAAAACCATTTATTGCGTTCTTCCCAAAATAGAGCGCTTTCTCGTCGATTTTTCTTGTCGTTCTCACTATTAAATTCTCTTTTAATACCTTTTCTGAGAATCAAGATAAACTCATGCTCAAGTGTTACATAAGCCCCTGCTGGGAGCATTCCTGAACCCATGAATTTGTTTGGGGCGTTAGTCTGTTTTCTCCAAAGGATACAAGGAAGAGCCACAAACCCTAATTTTTCCATGTATCTCAGGATCCTTGCATGGTTTGTATAAAGAACAAAATTACCATTTATTGTTCTGGCAGCATCGCCAATATTTATACATGCAAAACCACCCGGTTTTAAGACGCGATGTACTTCATGCCATACAGGATCAAGGATTTGATGCATCAACTCGAACGCACCTGTTCCGTCATTTTGTTTAAGTTTTTTTCCCAGCGCCGGGTTTTGGCTTGAAAACAGTTCATCCCACATCTCGATCATGGGATAAGGCGGGGATGTTACGATGAGATCTACGCTTTCAACCTGAATGTCTTTCATATTATTGGAATTTGAGAATACGACTTCGTGCCTTGTTTTCATGGAAAAACCCTTTTTGTTTTCCGGAAATAATAGCATTATTCACAGAATATTTGAATACCTGTTTAAATCCAATAATTCAAGGTGGTTGTCTTTGTGCTGTGTAACTTTTCAAAAAGCGCTGGGACATAACGCAGTAAATAGATTTTATTTTCGTCAAAGAGTTGAATGAACCCCAATCATTTTCTCTTTGACAGGATCTCACCCACCAGATAAATTGTTTCCGCATTTTCAGTAATCGATCTCTTCCTCTTAAACCCAAAAGGGGCTGGGTGAATGAAAAGCTTTAAAGAAAAACGCCTTATTCAAGAGCTGTTAGAGCCCACCGGAATAAAAATTGACGGTCCAGAACCTTTTGACATTCACGTCCATAACCCCGCTTTCTATCCTAAGGTATTGGCCGGCGGATCGTTGGCTTTAGGAGAAAGCTACATGGATGGCTGGTGGGATTGTGTTGCTCTGGACCAATTCTTTTATCGCGTCATGCGGGCTCGTCTGGACAAAAAGGTGCGGGCATCTCGGGCGGCTTTATGGGCTGGGTTGAAAGCCAGGTTTTTTCAAAAAACATCCCCGAGGAAAGCATTTGAAATCGGTCGACGGCATTACGATATCGGAAACGATCTGTTCACTCGTATGTTAGACCGCCAAATGAACTATTCGTGTGCATACTGGAAGCAAGCAGATAACCTCGACGCTGCCCAGCAGGCCAAGCTCGAATTGATCTGTCGCAAACTTATGCTCAAAGAAGGCATGCGCGTTCTGGATATCGGCTGCGGCTGGGGAGGGTTTGCCGTTTATGCAGCAAAAAATTATGGGGTTGAAGTGGTAGGTATTACTGTCTCCCAGGAGCAGGTCAAATTGGCCCGCGAGCGGATCGGATCACTTCCGATCACCATCGAACTGAAAGATTACCGGGATCTCCGGGAGCGTTTTGATCGAATTGTTTCCATCGGTATGTTCGAGCATGTCGGTCTGCCCAACTACCGTATGTACATGCAATCGGTTCTCGGATGCTTAAATTCAGATGGATTGTTTCTGTTGCATACGATCGGTGGCAATGCATCAACCAACACTACAGATTCCTGGATTGGAAAATATATTTTCCCAAATTCCATGCTGCCATCGGCTTCTCAAATCAGTGCTGCTGCGGAAGGGTTGCTTGTAATGGAGGACTGGCACAGTTTTGGCCACTATTACGATCGCACCCTGATGGCTTGGTACAAAAATCTTACGGAAAACTGGGATCAATTAAAAAGCGTTTACGATGAACGTTTTTACCGCATGTGGATCTATTATTTATTATCATGTGCCGGCACCTTTCGTGCCAGGCGCAACCAACTCTGGCAGATTGTGTTTTCCAACAAAGGTATTAAAGGCGGATATGTGAGCATCCGATAGCCATATGCTTTTAATCCGCACGATTACCTCCAAATTATATATATCTCGGGTCAACTCGTTTTAACTTTTTTCTCAGGTTTCACCCTTTTTGTTGAACGAAGGCCACTGAAATTTGAGATAACTTTTCAGTTTACTGGTCGCCGAACCGGCGACGGTGTTGCCGAAGCGTTCAATCGTCCATGATGACGAGAATACCCGCAGCTTCCGCCTTGGCCGCCGACTCCGGGTTGATTACACCCTCTTGCATCCATATATACTTGACGCCGACCTCTATCGCTTCGTCCACAACCGGCGGCACCAATTCGGACCGGCGAAACAGATTAACCATATCGATCGGCTCAGGGACCGATTTGAGGTCGGGGTAGCTCTTTTCACCTAAAGTCTCTTCTATCATCGGGTTCACCGGGATTATCCGGTATCCATGGCTTTGCATGTAACGGGAAACCTGGTTGCTGATCCGGTTGGGGTTGTCCGAGAGGCCAACCACAGCGATGGTCTTGGTATTTCGAAGCTGGATGTCAACCAAATCTTTGTTGTTTGTATCCATGTTCTCTCCTCGTATTTTTATATCAACATAGGAATTGAACTCTCAAGCCCTCTTTTAGTAACAAAAAAACATCGT
>CAZSON010000238.1:0-4431 GCA_964608375.1 uncultured Desulfobacter sp.
TGGAGTCAAAAACGCAGGTGATGATAAATGACTTCTCAGGTACTTATGCGCATGTTGGGCGTGGTAACGAAATTGACCGGTTAACCAAATCATTTGATTTCATGACGGAAACCCTCAGCGACAATCTGGAAACTTTACGCCAAAGCGAAGAAAAATATCGCACCATCCTCGATAATGTGGAGGCCGGGTATTACGAGCTTGATTTAGCGGGCAATGTGACCGGCGGATCGGAAGTAGCGGGAAAACTTTCCGGAACAACACTCGATGAGTTTATTGGTAAGAATTACGCTGAGTTTTGTGATGAAGATGGTGCCAAGTCATTATTTGACATTTACAATAGGGTCTATAAGACCGGCGCCCCGGCCACCGCAGTGGAGTGGAAGATTAAGTCTCATGACGGAACTAGCGTTTCCTTGGAAGCTTCAGCCGCATTGATGCGAGATGCTGATGGGAGGCCCATCGGATTTCGAGGAACCGTTCGTGATATAACCGAAAGGAAGAAAGCCGAAGAGGAGCTCAAGGATTCCCGTCGGCACCTGATGGAGATTATCGACTTTCTGCCTGATCCCACCTGGGTGGTGGACAACCAAGGCAAAGTGGTGGCTTGGAATCGCGCCATTGAGAAGCTTACCGGGGTGAATGCAGAGGCTATGCTGGGTAAAGGCGATTTCGAGTATGCCATCCCCTTCTATGGCGAAAAGCGGCCTATCATGATTGACTTGGTTCGCAATTGGGATGAAAGTTATCAGAATACATACGTATCATTAAAAAAGGAGGGAGAATTTCTATTTTCAGAAGAGACATATCACCCTGACCTGGGAAAGGGGGGGATCTACCTGGCCGCGAAAGCTCGGGTTCTTTATGATGCTGAGGGAAAGCCGGCCGGTGCCATAGAATCTGTGCGCGACATCACCGACCGTAAAAAGTTTGAAAATGAACTAAAGAAGGCTAAAAAAGAGGCAGACGAGGCGAACCGGGCCAAAAGCGAATTTCTGGCCAACATGAGCCATGAGATCCGAACCCCCATGAACGCCATCATGGGTATGACCCACTTGGCGCTGCAAACAGAGCTGTCGTCTGCCCAGCACGATTATATGAACCAGATCAAGATGTCGGCAAATTCCCTGCTTGGCATCATCAACGATATATTGGATTTTTCCAAGATTGAGGCCGGTAAACTGAAGATGGAATTCATAGACTTCAACCTTGAGGAGGTGATGCATACTCTTGCCCCGGTAGTGGCCATGAAGTCCCGGGAAAAGGACAACCTGGAAGTTTTATTTGATATTGCGCGGGACGTGCCGCTTTTCCTGAAGGGAGATCCTTTGCGTCTGGGGCAGGTCTTGATCAACTTGGCCAATAATGCAGTAAAATTCACGGACGAAGGCGAAATTGTCATCTCTACCCGACTAGTTCAAGACAAAGACGAAACGGTAAGCCTGGAATTTTCTGTGCGAGATACCGGTATTGGCCTTAGTCAAACACAAATCGATCATCTTTTTGAGGCCTTTACACAAGCAGATTCCTCCACAACCCGGAAATATGGCGGCACTGGATTGGGGCTGACCATCTGCAAGCACCTGATCGAAATGATGGAAGGAAAAATCAGGGTTGATAGCACGCCCGGTGATGGCAGCAACTTCATATTCACTGCTAATTTTGGAAAAAGCGACCAAAAAGAAAGGAATCTTCCGGAATCACCGACCGACTTGAAAGATCTAAGAGTGTTGGTAGTTGATGACAACGCAACCGCCCGGGAAATCCTTTTAAACATGCTCGAATCCTTCGGATTCAAAGTCTCGGTGGCACCATCCGGGAAACAAGGCCTGGAAGCGTTGGAAAAGGCCTCCCGAGACCATCCTTATGACCTGGTGCTGATGGACTGGAAGATGCCGGGGATGAACGGTATTGAGGCCTCACAGCGAATCAAGAATCATCCCGGCCTGGCCAAAATACCGACGATCATCATGGTTACCGCTTATGGCCGCGAAGAGATCATGCGTCAGCCCAACCAGGCTGCATTGGAGGGTTTTCTGATTAAGCCTGTCAGTCCGTCTGTCCTTTTCGACACAATCATTCATGCCGTAAGCCGGGATGCTACTGAACTCGTTCGGCCTATAGTCTCTGCGCCAAAAAAGACCAAAGACTTGCGGGGAATTCAAGGAGCCTGGGTTCTCTTGGTGGAGGATAACGAAATCAACCAACAGGTGGCTCGGGGGCTCTTAGAAGGAGTCGGTTTGCTGGTCGCCATAGCCTCAAACGGAATGGAAGCCACAGCTGCGGTCAAAGAAAAGGATTTTGAGGCCGTGCTTATGGACATACAAATGCCGCTAATGGATGGTTATCAGGCCACCCGCGAGATACGTAAAGATAAAAGATTTCAGGCTCTGCCTATCATCGCTATGACTGCTCATGCCATGGCCGGGGACATGGAAAGGTGCCATGAAGCGGGGATGAACGATTACGTCTCGAAACCAATAGACCCAGAAAAGCTCTTTTCCACGCTCAACAGGTGGATCAAACCTGGGAAACGAGTGATTCCGGTCTACAAAGACAAAAAGGCTCAGGGAGATGAAGCCTCCTCTTTTAACGAACTCCCTGGCATTTCAGTCGAATCCGGCCTGACAAAGGTTGGTGGCGATAGAAAGCTTTACAGGAATTTGTTAATTAAATTTTCCCAGAATCATCGGGATGTTGCTAATGATATCAGAGTCGCTGTCGGTCGGGACGATTTGCGCACAGCTACCCGTCTCGCGCACACCATCAAAGGGGTGGCCGGAAATATAGGGGCTTTGGACCTGCATAGGACTGCAGCAGAGCTGGACGAAGCGCTCCGACACGACCGGATGCAAATCGTTCCAGAGCTATTAAACGCTTTCTCTATGGGATTGGATCTGGTTGTGAGTTCGATTGCCGCTCTGCAAATTCTGGAGCCGTATGACCAAAAAAGACAGCAACCTCAAAGGACGGATTTTGAATCAATTGATTCGCAGCGTATTTTTAGCCTTTTCAATGAGCTCAGGGAATTCGTGGAAGAGGACGACACCCAGGCGACTAGAACCCTTGAAACCCTCAGAAAAGCCCTCCCGCCGGAAATCGCCGAAACTGAATTGTCTGCCTTACAAAAACAGATAGGCGGATATGCTTTTGAAGAGGCTCAGGAGACTTTAAAAATGTTGAAACAAGCGTTGGTGAAATCGCTGAGGGGAGGTCAAAATGGTTGAGGCCATGACGACCTATACGGTTTTGGTAATCGATGATACACCGGAAAATATCGATTTGCTTGATAGCGCCTTAAATGAAGATTATCGAATAAAGGTTGCGTTAAATGGTGAAAAGGCACTTAAAATCGCTGAATCAGAAAACCCGCCGGACATTATTCTTCTGGACATAGAGATGCCGAGCATGGATGGATACGAGGTCTGTCGACACCTCAAGGCAGGTCCCCATACCCGAGACATTCCGGTTATCTTCGTTACAGCCAGATCCGATCCATTCGATGAAATCAAAGGACTGGAAATTGGTGCTGTAGATTATATTACTAAACCCTTCAGCCCCCCTATTGTAAAAGCCCGTGTCAAAACCCATCTTACATTGAAAATGATGCGCCAGAAAATTAAGGAAGCTTTCGGCAGACACGTTCACCCCTCAGTGGCTGAACTGCTATTAAGCGGTGAAATTGATATGGAGGCGGAGATGCAAAATGTGACCTTGCTATTCTCAGATATGCGTAATTTCACCTCCTTCGCCGAACAAAACCGGCCCCGGGCGGTTTTCACCCGGATCAATGAATATTATTCAACCATGACCGAAGTTATAGACCGTTTCGATGGAGTTGTGCTCCAGTACGTTGGTGATGAAATAGAGGCTGTCTTTGGGGCTCCTCTCTCCAACGATCACCATGCTGACAACGCTGTTGAAGCGGCGTTGGAAATGCGGCGGGGTTTGCAAGAACTAAATGCCCGGTTTGAACGGCTTGGGCAGGTACCATGTCACCACGGGATTGGAATCCATACAGGCCCTGCCTTGGCAGGCATTGTAGGATCTGCAGAACGCCAGAGCTATTGTATGGTCGGTGACACTGTCAATGTC
The DNA here is from genome assembly GCA_964608375.1 of uncultured Desulfobacter sp. GTDB lineage: Bacteria > Desulfobacterota > Desulfobacteria > Desulfobacterales > UBA2156 > UBA2156. Next base: position 4,093 of record CAZSON010000238.1, read on the forward strand.
GCTTCAAGAGTTGCTGATTTGTGCAAATTTTATGATGCAGATATCTTGGTCAGCCATCAGACCTGTCAGCATCTTATGAAGAACTATAACTTGACCCCTGTCCCTCCGACCCAGATAAAAGGCCGCAATCAAAGCCTAATGGTTTACAGGATTTAGCCGGGGGCATTTTTTTCACCTTTCAAGAAACTCAACCAAATTGTAAACTGACAAATTTTACGAAATTATTGCAAATATCAATCTAAGCTCATAAGTAATCTGTGATCCTTTGGATAGAAATGTCAGATATCGCAGGACTATCCCAACTGCTCACTTAAAAGATCTTACTTTAAATGCACATTG
>CAZSON010000239.1:0-4411 GCA_964608375.1 uncultured Desulfobacter sp.
AAATCAAACCGATCAAAGCCGGGTTATCTTACCGGCTCAGCATTCAGAATTTTATTTCCTTGAGAAAGTAAAGCCGCCAGTATAATGAGATAAAACGACACAAAAACACTGCGGCCAAACACGGTTTCAGTCAGGCCAAAAATCATGAAACCGGATACGAGAATGAAGATCGCATAAGCAGCCTCAGGGTTTTCTCCTCCTTTCCTGATCCATGATCCGGCAATAGTTAATGGCAGAAGAAAGATGGAAAGCAGCGCCACCAATCCCACCGATCCGCTGTCGACCATGACAGAAAGATATATGTCATGGGGTTGGTTAAAATAAACTTCTATATCATGTCTCAATGTTCCTTTAGATATCATATCACGAATAGCGTCACCATAACCGCCCGGGCCGATGCCGAGAAACGGATGATTCTTGAATATTAACCAAGCCGCTCGCCAGGATTCCAATCGGTTTCCCACCCCGCCGCCCCATGTTACATTACCATGTGAAAAGGCGTTAAAGTCCTCGACTGCGCCTTGAATACGGGTGGCAACACCGGTTCCGGGAATCTGATAGACCGCCAAAGATGATAGGAGGATACCGCCAATCGCCGCTCCGATGATCCACAGTTTGAAGTAATGCTTCAACTGCAAAAGCAGAATGACAAAAAAACCGGGTATGGCCACCCAGCCTCCCCGGCTTCCGGTTAAAAAACAGGCCGTGGTCCCCAGAATAAAACCGAGTGCAGGGATGATCAGCAAAACAGCATGCCTTTGTCGAACGTAATAAACCGACTGAAAATTCAGAAACGCCATAAGAAGCGAAAGATCACCAAAAAGGATCGGGTTGTAAGCACCTCTTACGCGGTATCCCAGCTCAAACCAGCCCGAGTCAATCATTGAATAGATGCCCGCACCGATGGCGCCGGCAGACAGTCCGTACCAGATCACCCATTGGGGGAGCTTAATCCGTTTGAACAGGAAGTAGACCGGTATGAAAAATACCAAAAAAAATTCTTTCTCCAAATATTTTGTATGCAGTTGTTCAAGATTGCCGTTCAGAGCGTTCACAATAAAAGAGATAAGATATATCACAAAATACGAGACAAATGAACATATTAACGCTTTTTCCTGCCAGGTCAAATCGGGCCGTCTCTTCTTCGACAAACATAGGGGGATTCCAAGTACGGCAAATAGTATCAGTATTGAACTCCCGGCGTGCTCGACAAGATTTAAAAGCACAGGGAAGCATAATACCAACGCAAAAATCAGGACGCGAATATGAAAACCTTCCATTTTTTCCTGCAATTTGGGCATGATCTAAATAGAATTATTCCGGTCCTTATGAACGACGGGGCAACGTCAACGCCTGATCAATTTTTTTTTTCACCGCATCGGCGGTGATCAAATCGATCACGTTCGGCTGTCGGATCCTTTTTCCCCAGTCAATTTCATCGACACTTTTTCCAAATTCATTTCTAACCGCTTCTGGATATGCATTGACAACCCAATTTTGAAAGAGGTAGGGGCCGGTACGAAGCGGATTACTCCCCGCATAAAGGCCGATGGTGGGAATACCGAGTGAATTGGCGATATGGACAGGTCCGCTGTCGGGCGAAATTATAGCCGAGGCATTTTCTAACAAGGCCAACAGTTCTTTCAGATCAGTTTTACCAATCATATCGACAGGTTCGCTCTGAGACAAACGACAGATTTCTTTTCCATATCTCTTTTCCAAATCGCTCGATCCACCGGTCAGCAACGACGTGACATTGTAACGTTCAGCAGCATAGTCGATAATCTGAGCGTATTTTTCAGCACGCCAGTTTCTCCAATTCCGGAATCTCGCACTTGAACAGGGATTCACGATAAGATATCGTTCAAGGAACGGGGGTAATTTGTCTGCGGCTGAGGCCCTGGCGGTTTCCGGAATAGGTATATCCCAGACCAATTTTCTCTGAGACAGGCCGATGGCCTCCAAAAAACTGAAAAATCCATCTATGACATGCGGTTGATGGATAAATTTTGTTTTGGGACCTGTAAACAGCCATTGAAAATCTTTGGCCTGTTTTTTATGAAAACCCAGTCGTATATCTGCCGGAATACGCAGTGCGATCAAACTGGTGCGCATCGCAGCCTGCATCTGTAGCAAAATAGAAAACCGGCGGCCAGCCATTCTCTTTTTCATATGCCGAGGTGCTGCCCACCCATTCTTCTTGCTGAATACAAAAAACTCTACACCCGGAATATCACCGACCAGCTGATGCTCAAGAGACCCGACAATCCATGAAATCTTGGTTGAAGGCCAATATGTCTGCAGTGTTCGGATGATCGGAACGATATTGCATACATCACCGATGGACGATAGTCTTAAAATACAGATGCTCTCCGGTGCCGATTTGAATGGCAGCTCTTTTCTCATCCTCAATGAAAGCATTTATTCGTTTTTTGGCTGATTCCGCCGATTACCTTCTCTTTATATTCATAATGCCGATACCCTATATTCATGTCAATATATTAATCCGGTATATTCATCCAGGTTCAAACGCGACATTGACATGAATGGTATAGCCTGTTAGTTCTCAATAAATAAACGGTTTTGTTGTTTTGACGGGCGATAATTCTTTTTGGGCATTTTAATTTTGCCGGATCAACACACTTTTAATATATATATTCGATCAACAATGGGCATCCTGGTGCTGATCTCTCCATCGGTCGCCGTGATGACAAGATATGGAATTGCCGGGCTGCTGATAGCGACAGTCGTTTTGACCCTCGTTTTTCTACTCTTTTTGCCCAAAGAGATCGAATTATTCAGACCGGAAAAAATATTTCTCTTTCTTTTAGCCCTGTTTTTTCTCTGCCAACTGACGTCGCTTTTATTTGCCGACATATATAAAATTACATTTGACAGGTGGATTTTTTATCTATTCATGGGGTTCAGTATTCTGGTATATCTTTTTTTGCGCAGACTCCGAATCAACCCCGGGTGGTTGTGGATGGGTCTCGCTTGGGGGGGAATATTGATCGGGCTGAAGTCATTTTTATCCGGTGAGTTGGGTCGGTCTGATTTAAGCCTGGTGATGACAACCTCGGCGACTTTACACCGGATACTCCTGAGTGATGTTTCCCTGCTCCTGGCCTGTATGACACTGGGAGGTTGGCATTGGTTCAAAATGCGACGATACCTGCTTATTTTGCCGGTGCTCACGTTCGTTGTTGGACTCTTATCGAGTCTTGCGATCGGGTTTCCGGCCGAACGGTTGCACGGTTTTTTATCGGTGGGACAAAAAGTACATTCTTCACTCCTTATTAAACAGGCATTATGGGAATTGGTTCCGTTGGGTCTTGTATTGGGCTATTCGGTCAAACAGTCTATCGGTGCGCTCAAAAATGAACCCAACCCGGTTCACGCGCTGGGTTTAGCAGAAATCGTTTTGGTTATCGGCATATTCTATTTTACCATCTTTTATGGAAGGCTATTGGTAAGCAGCCCGCTCTCTCTTTTCATGTGGGCGCTGATCCTATGGATGAGTACGCTTTTTAATGAACGTGCCCGCTTGAAACCCCCGGCAGTTGATCGAAAACAGACCTTGTCTGTGATCGTCATTGCAAAAAACGAAGCGGACCGGATTGCATCCTGCCTGGAATCGGTTTCAGGTTGGGCGGATGAGATTATTCTGCTCGATAGCGGCAGCACGGATCATACCGTGGCAACAGCAAAAGAGTTTACCGATAAGGTCTATATCACCGATTGGCCGGGGTATGGCCCCCAGAAACAACGGGCGCTGGAAAAAGCAGAGGGAGACTGGGTACTGTCCATCGATGCGGATGAACAGGTCACGCCGGAACTGCGGACAGAAATCGACCGGACTCTCAGAGACCGATCTGAGGCAATTGCATTTCGCATCCCCTGGGCGGTCCATATTTTTAATAAACGCCTTGATTTCGGCCGAAGCGGCCGGGCGCCACTACGTCTATTCAAACGGGAAGGGGCCCATTTTTCAGATGCACAGGTCCACGAGAAAATTATCTTGCCTGCCGGTAAGGTCGGCAAGCTGCAGAACAGGCTTTTGCATTTTACCCACCGCAATCTGCTGCAAGGGTTGGATAAATTTGTTCAATATTCCTGGCTTTGGGCTAAACAGAAGCAAAAGAAGGGGGAAAAAACAGGCCTTGTCAATGCACTGCTCCATTCCTGCTGGGAATTTTTTAATATCTATTTTATTCGACTCGGGTTTTTAGATGGACGTAGGGGGTTGCTGATGGCTGTCCTCTTTTGGCAGTATACGTTTAATAAATATGCCTCGTTATGGTCTTTGCCTCTTTCGGATTATGAAAAAAAATAGATCGCAGACATTGCGCTTTTAACTTTGATGAACTCGTAAAAAGTCCATATTGCTCTCTAAATGACCATTTTGGGGCGT
>CAZSON010000240.1:0-2636 GCA_964608375.1 uncultured Desulfobacter sp.
GGATGTCTTTATCGCTGCAATTTCTGCATACTGCCGGAGATGAGCAACCGCCAATGGCGGGCACGTTCGGCTAAAAATGTGGTTGAAGAAATGCAGACCCATGCCACTACCTTCGGCGTTCAAGAATTTCACATTGAAGATCCGAATCCTACCGTAAACAATCAAAGGATGCGTGATATATCTGAAGAGATCATCAGGCGGAAGCTTCATGTTATCTGGAAAATAGCGGCCGGCACGAAGATTGAAACTATCCGTGATGAAGCCACCATCTCTCTTATGGCAAAATCCGGTTGCCGCTATATTTCCATATCACCTGAAACCGGTTCTCCCAGAATTTTAAAAAAAATGAACAAACCGTTTAACCTCGATCATGCGGTTCGTATGATCAACAAGATGAACAGGGTCGGCATTTATTCTCAGGCATGTTTTGTGCTGGGTTACCCCGGAGAAGACGATAAAGACCGACAAATGACGAGGCAACTTGTCCATGATTTAACCAAAGTCGGTGTAGATGAGATTGCGATTTTTATCATTACACCCGTTCCCGGTTCTGCTATTTTCGAGAATTTTTATGGGTATATCGATTATTCCCAATTAAATTTTTCACCGAGCTGGCGGCGGGATTATATCAAACTGAACCGAATTCGTCTTAATCTGTATCGCCATTTCCTGCTGTGGAAATTTCGATATCACCCCCGGAAGATTTTGAGACAACCGGTAAGTTTTTTAAAAAGAAGATTTGAAACAAAGATGGAAATGACTCCCTATCGCGCCTTGCATGTAGGCCTGTTAAAGTCGGGATTGATTGGAGAAAGAATTAAAAATGAAAATTGAGATCGCAATCCCATGTTACAATGAGGCATTTACAATTGAAAAGGTTATCAAAGATTTTCAAGCCGCCATGCCTGAAGCCGAAGTGGTTGTTTATGATAACAGTTCACGGGATAACTCGGCTGCGCTGGCAAAGAACGCGGGCGCACAGGTTATCCGGGTGAATCTACAGGGAAAGGGATATGTTGTCGAAACCATTTTTGAATCGACCGAAGCGGATATCGTTGTTTTGGTTGACGGAGATGATACCTACGAAGCAAAGGATGCAGCGAAACTGATTGAGCCGTTAATTTCCGATGCCGTGGACATGGCCATCGGAACCCGATTGCATACCGACACAGCGGCATTTCGATCGTTGCACCGTTTCGGAAACCGTTTTCTGACAGCGATGTTAAATACAATATTTCGCACCCGATACGAAGATATTTTATCGGGTTATCGCGCTTTCAGTCGAAGCTTTATTGAAAATGTACCGATTATCAGCAGGGGATTTGAGGTTGAAACCGAAATGACCATTCAGGCGTTAGAGAAAGGGATGGCGGTCAGGGATATTCCCATTCGTTTTCGACAGCGTCCCACCGGAAGCGACAGTAAATTAAATACCATAGGAGACGGCTACCGAATTGTTCTCATGATGATCGTTCTGCTGCGCGATCACCGGCCGCTATTTACGTTCGGCATACTCGGAATCCTATTGATCTGTATCAGTTTCCCGGCCTGGCTGATTGGATTTCTGTACGGTTCAACAAATGATCTGTTTTCTCTGTTGCGCAGTGTGAGCGCGTTACTTATTATGCTCTCCATAGGGCTTTTTTTGGTTGGTCTGATTCTCAATACCATCAACACGCGGATGCGTGAACATTTCCTTTTAATGAAAAGAAAACGCCAATGAGTCATTTTATGCTCGAACATGTGTCATGTAATCTATGCGGTGCGGATCAACCGATCGTTATCTATCCATTTTCGGGTGATCACGACGTTGATGCAAAAGAGAATGAATTTCGTTCGTCAGGTGATGAGCCGCTTAAGAACCCGCTTGTGAAATGCTCGGTCTGTGGTTTTCAATATGTTAATCCACGCATCAGCTCAGAGCAGGTATTAAAAGGATACATCAATTCGGTGGACGAAACGTTTGTATCTCAGTCCAAGGGACGTGAAATCACCTTTAAGCGGTGTCTATCAAAAATCGAACGGGTATGGAAGAAAAAGCCGGCTCGAATACTGGATGTGGGCACAGCGAACGGATCTTTTTTGAAAGTGGCAAAAGATTCAGGGTGGCAGGTGGCAGGTTGTGAGCCGAATCGATGGATGTGTCGCTGGTGCTGGAACAATTATGGCATAGAAATCACCCAAGGCACCATTTTTGACGGCAACTATGGCGATGAAACATTTGAAGTCGTCACACTCTGGGATGTTCTTGAGCATACACCGGATCCGATGGCAACCCTGCGAGAGTGCGTTCGGGTGCTGAGCCCCAACGGCTTGCTGGTGGTGAACTACCCGGATATCGGATCATGGATTGCGAGATTGATGGGACAAAAATGGGTATTTTTGTTATCTGTTCATTATTATTATTACACACGACAGACCATCCGCCGGGCGATAAAATCGGCCGGATTGGAATTAATTACCATTGAACCGCACTATCAAACCTTAGAATTTGACTATATGCTCTTCCGTGCGGCTCAATATGTCGGACCGCTTGCCGACATCTCCAGATCCGTTATGCGGTGTCTCGGGGTGAACAAAGCACAATTTCCCTATTGGATTGGCCAAACCCTGGTGATCGCTCAAAAGAAGAGATA
>CAZSON010000240.1:2736-4371 GCA_964608375.1 uncultured Desulfobacter sp.
TCAACTTTGACCTGATGAAAAACTGAGAATCTAAATATGAAAAAAAAGGTAGTTATCCTTGGAGGCGGTGTCGGCGGGCTTTCGGCAGGCTGGATGCTGGCCAGAACCGGCGATTATGAAATTACGGTGGTTGAACAGGCACCTGTTATCGGGGGCGCCTGCGGAACCTTTAGAGACAGCGAATTTCTTTTGGATTACGGGGCCCATAAGGCATACTCTGTCTTGCCAGGCATTCTTGAAGAACTAGTCAACCTGATGGGCAATGAATTTATAAAACATGAAAAAAGAAACAGTATTTTTATGTTCAACCGTTATCTGAAATACCCGATCTCGATGACAGATCTTGCGCTCAAAATGGGTGTCAAGAACCTGTTTCAATGCGGATTAAGTGCCGCAAATACATTATGGAGCCGGGGATCCGAAAACGAAGACGATGAAAAATCTTATGAACAATATATCGTGCAGAGGTTTGGACAGAAACTTTACCGATTGGTTTTTGAGCCTTTGGCTGAAAAGGTTTGGGGAGATCCCTCCACGCTTTCAGCAGACCTTGCTAAAAAAAGAATCCCCAGCAAGGGCGTGGTTGATATCGTTACGCGGGCCATCGGCCTCAAAAATGAATCCGAGCTGACAAGTGCAAAATACTTCTACTACCCGCAGCAAGGTTTTGGTCGAATTCCGGAAAGGATGGCAGAAGAAATTATCAAATTTGGTGGAAAAGTTTTAACAGATACTAAACCGGTAAGAATTGATCATCAGGAATCGTTCATCACCGGTATTCAGGTTCTAAAAGACGGGGATTTACGCACCCTATCGTGTGATCTGTTTATTTCTTCTATTCCACTTCATGGTCTTTCAACGCTTTTGCAAAAAAAGGAGGAAAAAGCGGTTTGGGAAGAAACGATAAAGATTTCGGCGAGGCTGCAATACCGCAACGCTCTGCTGGTCTATGTTTTCTTGTCGAAAGAGGTGGTTACCGATCAACATTGGATTTTTTTCCCGGAAAAAGATATCATTTTCTCCCGGGTTTTTGAACAAAAACAGATGAACAAAGAGATGTGCCCAAAAGACAGGACGGTCCTTTGTTGTGATTTCACAGATGACGAAAATGGACCATTGTGGAATCAAACTGATGACCAACTGGCGGAAAAATGCATCTCCGGATTGGAAAAAATTGGGATGATCAGGAAAGTTTCGGTTGAAAAGAGCTTTGTAAAAAGGCTCCCCAAATTTTATCCGCGTTACGATCTGTCATATAAAAAAACGATTTCCTTGCTTCATACATCACTGAAAAGAATAAAAAACATGCTTTTAACCGGAAGGATCGGTTTTTACAATTATAACAACTGCGATCATTGTGTGGATATGGGAAAATTTATTGCGGACCGTTTAAAACGGGGTGAAAAAGCGGGTCAAATCTGGACAGAACTTGAAAAACGGGTGGCAGCCTACAAGATTGTCGATTAAAAAATAGGACACTCTTGAACCGAAGGGTGACTATTTTTTCAATGAACGAATGATACGGAATAATTCTTCAGACAGGTATTTGGCGCCCAATGCGTTCGGGTGATACCCATCGGAAACGTAATATTTAACTGCTTCCGGACTATCACGTCTCATTTTTTTAAGCTTTGG
>CAZSON010000241.1:0-1355 GCA_964608375.1 uncultured Desulfobacter sp.
TTGAACAGCATCCCGCCATCTGCAGTCTTTATGGCCATGATGATCAGATTCAATTGTTGTCTGATCCCGGAATCTCTCAACATCACATTGGCCAGTTTGGATGAAGCGCTGACAGGCATCTCTTCCATCTGAATATCCTTGCGTTCGTCCATAAAAGCAAGCTCCAAAAAGCTGGTCACAGCAGGCCTTAGTACCCGTTGGGCCATACTGGCGGCGCCTATGTCATAGGGTGATACCACTTGGGTTGCACCGGCTGCCGTCAGTTTCGAGATCGATTCCTGCCGGCTCGCCCTCGCCAAAATAAACAGATCCGGGTTGAGTTGCCTGGCGGTTAACACCAGAAATACATTTTCGGCATCAGAGCCTAACACAGCTATGAGGCCTTTTGCGCGTTCTATCCCTGTTTTAATCAGGTTGCTCTCATCCGAAGCATCGCCGGATACATAAAGAAGGCCGTCCTCGTCTATCTCAGGAATCAAATCCGGGTTTTTCTCGATAACCACCAGATCGAGCGGTTTTCTCCGGATGTTTTTACATAAAATACTTCCGATACGGCCATATCCGCAGATGATATAATGATTTTTCAACTGATCAATTTTTCTTTCCAATCTTCTCCTCCCCAATACAGCCCTGATTCTTCCTTCCACCATGAATTGGACGATGGCGCCTGCAATATATAAAAAAAACCCAACCCCCAGAAAAATCAGGCAGATAGTAAAGATACGTCCAACGTCATCTGTTGCCCTGACCTCATCGTATCCAACGGTCGATAAGGTAATGACAGTCATATACAGCGAATCTAGAAGGTTCCATCCTTCGATTGCCATATATCCGGTTGTTCCGAGAACAACAATGAACAAAGCGGTAAAGACAGATAGCAGAATATGTTTTATACTGTTCATTCGGGATAATGATTTTTAATCAAAACTGTGTAGAAATCAACCGTTTGCGCTGAGTAGAGAACTTGAATTGGATTTTTTCCGAATTATGTAACATTTTACTTAAAAATCAAAGCTTTTTGTATATTTTTTTTAGGGATTTGCCGAACGAATTCCTAAATTCTTGACCCCGCCTCGCTGGTTTGATAGTGAATTTTCGACGATGAAAAAAGAATCGATAAAGTACGAACACCTCCGTGAAAGGATGGTTCAGAAGCAGATTGAAGCACGGGGGATCACCGATCCAGGGGTGCTCTCGGCAATGCGAACCGTGGCAAGGCATCTTTTTGTCAGCGAGGCCTTGATGGATCAGGCCTATGGTGATTTTCCACTCCCGATCGGAGACCAGCAGACCATATCTCAACCCTATATTGTGGCTGAAATGACCGAAGCGCTGCAACTCACGGCAAAGGATCG
>CAZSON010000241.1:1455-4363 GCA_964608375.1 uncultured Desulfobacter sp.
GTGGGAGAATATGGCTGGAGAACATAATTGATGTTTCGTCGACTTTACGACTGGGTTCTCCACTGGGCCGAAACACCGTATGGGGCGTTGGCATTATTTTTACTAGCACTGAGCGAATCATCTTTTTTTCCGATACCGCCTGATGTTTTGCTGATTGTCCTTGCGATCGGCGTTCCTAAAAAATCGTTTAAATTTGCATTGATCTGTTCAGTTGGGTCGGTGATCGGGGGCTGCATAGGCTACATCATCGGATGGCAGTTTATGTCGGGTATCGGCGAGCGGATAATTGACTTTTACGGACTGAATCAAAAGTTTGATTATATAGGGGAACTTTACAGAGCATACGATGCATGGGCGATCGGTATTGCCGGATTTACACCGATACCCTACAAAGTATTCACAATTTCGGCAGGCGCGTTTAACATCAACCCATGGGTATTTTTCGGTGTATCGGTTGTTTCCCGTTCAGCAAGATTTTTTTTGGTAGGCGGGCTCATCTATTTTTTTGGCCCAAGTATTAAGTCTTTTATTGATAAATATTTCAATCTGCTTGCAGTTGCGTTCACTCTGTTGCTCATAGCCGGGTTTATGATCCTGAGGTATATTTTTTAGCGATCCTAGCTGCATTTTGAGAACCCGCACAGGTGGCAGACCAGGCATCCTTCCTCGTGGGCCATAATTGCACTGCAGTCAGGGCAAACACCCATCATCGCTTCGTTTTCGATAATATCTGAATCGGTAAGGTTTTTTAGCACCTGTGCAATGGCATCCGGGCAGGAGAGAACCATGCTGCCGTTTTGCCATGATGGTGAAGGGCATCGAATGCCGATGAGTTGTTTTGCGATGGCGTCCACCTTTACACCTGACCGTAAAGCGAGTGAAATAAGACGACCCGCCGCTTCTATTTGAGAAGAAGCACATCCGCCGGTCTTGCCCATCTGAGCAAAAACCTCACACATCCCCACATCGTCAGAATTTATAGTAACATACAGTTTGCCGCATCCGGTTTTCATCCGTTCGGTAACGCCCCGGGTCCGGGTCGGTCTGGATCTGGGTAGAATTTTAATGCGCTCTTTTTTCTCTTTGCCGATATTAAGAACCTGCTTACCTCGACTTCCATACCTGTAAATGGTAACGCCTTTACATCCGGTTTCATAAGCGAGTCGATACACCTTTTCAATCTGCTTTGCGGTGGCATCTGGCGGAAAGTTAACCGTCTTTGAAACAGCATTATCTGTATATTTTTGAAACGCAGATTGAATCCGGATATGCCACTCAGGTGCGATGTCATGGGAGGTTCTGAAGCATCTCTTGATGTGGTCCGGAACCGTATCGATCGATTGGATTGAACCTGTTTTTGCAATTTCATCAGCAAAGGCTTTATTATTTAAGCCCGCCTCTTTGGCCAATTTAATAAACAGCGGATGGGTTTCATATAACGTCTTGCCGTCAAGGACATGTCTTTGATGGGTTACAGCAAAAATCGGCTCAATCCCACTTGACGTGTCCGCAATTATGCTAATCGTACCTGTTGGCGCGATTGTAGTGGTCGTGGCGTTTCGCATATAGGGTGTGGAATCATTGTCAAAAATGCTACCCTTATAAAATGGAAAGTTTCCTCGTTTATGAGCGAGAAGTACAGACGCTTTTCTTGATTCGTGTGAAATAAAGGACATGATTTTTTCAGCCTGAGCAACAGCTTTTTCAGAATCATACGGTATCCCCATTTTTATCAACATATCGGCAAAACCCATTACACCGAGACCGATTTTTCTTGTCCCCTTGCTTATTTCTTCTATACGTCGCAGGGGATAGCTGTTGATTTCGATAACATTATCAAGGAAGTGAACGGCTTCATGAACTGTTTTTTTAAGTCTACCCAGATTGATGATGTTTTTGTCGACCATTTTTGACAGATCTATTGAACCCAATGTGCAGGATTCATATGGCAGCAGCGGTTGCTCTCCACAGGGATTTGTGGCCTCGATATTGCCTAAGTGGGGGGTCGGATTTTTTTCATTGATGCGATCGATAAAAACGACTCCGGGTTCGCCGCTCTGCCATGCGGAATACACGATCTCATCGAAGATCTTTCTGGCGGAAACCGATCCTTTGGTATTAGATGTACGGGGATTGATAAGATCATATTGGGATTCTTTTTCCAAAGCACTCATAAACTCCCGGGTCAGGGCAACCGATATATTAAAATTATTTAATCTGCTGAGATCATTTTTTGACTCAATAAACGCTTCTATGTCAGGGTGATCAACCCGCAACAATCCCATATTCGCCCCTCTTCGGGTTCCACCCTGCTTTACCGTCTCAGTGGCTGTGTCGAAAACCGACATAAACGAAATTGGGCCGCTTGATATACCTGCTGTGGACAATACGACATCGTTTTGGGGACGAATTTGTGAAAAGGAAAATCCTGTCCCGCCACCGCTTTTATGAATCATCGCAGCATGCTTCAGGGTCTCAAAGATGCTTTCCATTGAATCTTCGATCGGCAGGACAAAACAGGCGGCGAGTTGCCCGAGCCGCTTCCCTGCATTCATCAGGGTGGGCGAGTTGGGTAAAAATAACCTATTGTTGAGAAGTCTCAAGAATTTTTTTGTTGTTCTATCAACATTACCGGGGGATTCAAACTTTGCATCTGCTGAGGCAATATTTGTTGCCACCCTTTCAAAGAGACTCTCCGCCGACTCCATCGGTTTTCCATTTTTATCTTTTCTAAGATATCGTTTTTCGATTACGATCTTTGCATTCTTGGAAAGGGAAAGCGACATACCTATTTCTCCGCAATTGAACCCGCTGAAGTGGGCTGATTGAATTTTTCTTTAAGCTTTTCAGTGACCACTTGCGGTACCATATCGGAGATATCGCCGCCGAACTTTGCAGCTTCTTTAAT
>CAZSON010000242.1:0-4350 GCA_964608375.1 uncultured Desulfobacter sp.
AAACCCCCGATAATAACGATCAAGCAGACTTTACCCATCTCATCCAGGCCGCCAATGCTGGGATCGATCAAATTGAAATAGTGGGTGTAAAAAGCGCCCGCCACTCCGGCCCAGGCACAGCCGAACGCAAAACCGAAAACTTTCCAGAATCTGGTTTTAACCCCCATGCTTTCAGCGGCATCAATATCGTCACGAACCGCAAAAAGGTAAAGACCCCAGCGCGAGTGATACAAAAATGCTGAAACAGCAAAGGTAAGTGTCATAAGCCCCAGCCCTATAAAATATGCAACCAGCTCGGCATTGGGCCCGGAGACAAAAGAGGGTGCCAGGAATCCGCCGGAGCCGCCGGTGATTTGGTGTTCGGCTTTAAGAATCACATTGACCACCTCTGCAAAAGCCCAGGTCACCAGACAAAGGTAAAAGCCGCGAACTCTCAGAATGAAAAGCCCGATCAGCACACCCGCACACCCGGCGGAGAGTCCGCCCGCCAGAAGGCCTAAAAAAGGTGAAAGACCCAGGTGTTCGGACAGCAATGCCGACGTGTAACCCCCGATCGCCGGAAAGGCCACGTGACCGTAAGAAAAGAGTCCCGTATAGCCGAAAATTATATTCCAGCCGATGGTCAAAATGGCATAGTAGCAGAATATACTTACCACCGTTGTCCACACTGAGGGTAAAACCCACGGTGCAATCAGGCCCAATACTATCATTACGATGGCGACGACAATTTCGTTTCTTTTCATAAGATATTCAATCCGCTATTTCTGTCCGAAAAGTCCCTGGGGTCTGAACAGGAGGAAAAAAGCCATCATCAAAAAACCGATTGCGTCCTTGTATGCCGATGAAACATAGAATGCACCGAGTGTCTCAGTTACACCCAGCATCAATCCGGCCACCAATGCGCCCGCGATAGAGCCCAAACCGCCAATGGCCATAACTTCATAACTTTTAACCAGCGGAGAACCTCCGATAGTGGGTGATAATGTAAAAATAGGGGCAACCAGAGCACCGGCCGCCCCTGCCAGTGCGCATGCCACACCACAAGAAATCCAACTCTCCTTGCCGATATCTACGCCGTTTATCTTGGCACCGTTGCGCGACAGAGTGGTGGCCCTCCACCCGCGCCCACGCCACGACTTCTTTATATACAGAGCCAGACCCAAGACCAGTAGTGCGGAAACAATTCCGGCCAGCACCTCGTTTCCACTGATTTTAACGCTCAGGATGTGGACGTCAACGGGAATATAGTCGGGTGGTTTATGGCGAAAAGGTCCGAAGACTTTGATCGCCAGTTGTCGAAAAAAAAGCAGCAATGCAAATGTCATGATCAGGGCATAATCCATCGGCTTTTCAATGTTCTGCTTATGAATGGGGCTCAAGAGCAGTTTCTCGACAACAGCACCAAGTAAAAAAGTGATGGCGATGGCCACAGGCACTGCCAAATAAAACGGCAATCCCAGTATGGTCATCGAATAATAGGCCATATAGCCACCGATCATATAGAACTCACCGTGGGCAAAATTAATGATTCGCATGACGCCGTTTAAAAGCGCCAGCCCGACGCCCATGAGCGCGTAAACCAAACCAATGGTTAAGCCGCGTATAATCAGTTCCAGTAACATGCGCTAAACTCCGGAAACAATACCCCGAGGGGTGGAGGGCATCCCCCGGGATGTTTTGATCGGGTTTGATACCGCTTAGGGATAAATTTCCTCTCGTTTGTATCCTGACCCATCAACAGCGGTCAACTTGTTGATAAAAAGCTGATGTCCCATCCACTGATTCCAAACCGGTCCTGGTCCTTCCTTACGTTCAAAGGTAATCAGACCAGTGGTGCCTTCAAATTTTGTGTCCTTCAGCCCTGCAGCAACAGCTTTGGGATCAGATGATTTGATCCGCTCCATGGTCTCTGCCAGAATCATCACTTCATCATAGAGAAATAAGGCGAAAACCGGTGGGTCCATATTGTATTTTGCTTTGTATGCTTTTTTGAACTTTTCCCCCAGGGGCGACAGCTGAAGCTTGTCCGACTCAAAGGTGGCGTAGGTCACACCGATCCCCTTTTCGCCCAGAATTTCCTTAAACGCCGGATAGGTGGGCCAGTCCCAACTGCAAAGAATCTGCATTCCGGGTGCAAGACCGATTTCATAGGCCTGTTTGGGTATCAGGTTGGTAGCCTCATAAACCGCGGCGATAACCAGGAGTTCGGGTTTAGGGGATTTGGCTTTCAGTTCTAAAAGCTGGGGTTTAAGATCCGTTGCTTCCTGGGGGTAGCCGATACTGTAGACGGTAATCCCTTTGGCCCTGGCAATTTTTTCCAGATATTCAGCAAAACCGGTACCAAAGGCATTGGTTTCATACAGGATAGCCATGGTCTTGAAATTTTTCTCCATATACGGCAATGCGAGTTGGGCAATTTCTGCATTAAAAGGACCCACGCGATAGACATAGTCCGAATGACCTGCGGTTAAATCGTCGGTCC
This sequence comes from uncultured Desulfobacter sp., assembly GCA_964608375.1. Classification (GTDB taxonomy): domain Bacteria; phylum Desulfobacterota; class Desulfobacteria; order Desulfobacterales; family UBA2156; genus UBA2156. The sequence goes on from CAZSON010000242.1 coordinate 2,483, forward strand.
AGCTGTAATGAAGCATAATCGGCACCTGCATTTGGGTGGCGACTTTCGCCTGTGCCACGGCCACCGAGCTGTGCCAGAGCCCCACAATAGCGGAGACTTTTTTCGAGGCAATCATTCTCTTGATTGCGATGACCCCGGCGGCCGGTTTGCCCTCGTCGTCGGCTTTGACAACCTCGACTTTCTTGCCTAAAATCCCTCCTTTGGCATTAAGCTCCTCCACCGCCAATTCGACGGTTTGTACGTTGATTTTGCCGGATCTGTAGTCACCGGTCGATAAGGGAGTCACCAGACCCAATTTTATGGTATCTGCGGCAGTCGCACCGAAAGGGAGAAAAAAAATGGATAAAATGGATAAAACTGAAATAAGAACGGTTAATAAAGATAGCTTTTTCATAGAGCCTCCTTTTTTGGTTAAGGTTAATATCAAAGTCCCAAATAATTTATCTTGATATGGTCATTTCCCAACAGTTCTTTGCTGGGTCCCTGAAGGACAATTGAGCCATTTTCAAGCAAATAGCCGCGCTGACTGATTTTGAGCGCGTGAAAGATGTTCTGTTCCGTCAATAAAATTGTGGTTTTCTCTTCCTGATTGATCCGGACGAGTGCGTTAAGAATGTCCTTAACAACCAGAGGCGCCAATCCCAGGGAAGGCTCATCGAGCAGGAGCATTTCGGGGTTGTTCAGGAGACCGCGTCCGACCGCCAGCATCTGGCGCTCTCCGCCGCTGAGGGTTTCTTCCTGCTGTTTTCCTCGTTCAGCTAAAATCGGAAACAAGTCAAAAACAAAATCCATCTGGCGCTTTATATTTCTACGCGCTGTTTTAGGGTAAGCTCCCATTAACAGGTTTTCTTCGACACTCATCTGCCCAAAAAGCCATCCTTCCTCCGGAACCAACGCCAGACCGAGGGAAGCGACTTTATAGGCCGCAAGGCCTTGAATGGGGCGATTTTTAAAAAATATCGCGCCCTGTCCCGGAACCAGCATGCCGGCGATGGCTTTTAGCAAGGTCGATTTTCCCGCGCCATTCGGCCCCAATATGCACACAAACTCCTGTGGCTGAACTTCCAGTGAAAGTGAGTAAAGCGCCTGAAGGCCGTCGTAAAAAACAGTTATGTTTTCGATCTTCAGCATAGATAGTTTACCTTTTCATAAACTTGTACTCTTCGCCCAGATAGGCCTCGATCACTTTATCGTCGTTAGCGATATCGGCAGGACATCCCTCAGCGATGAGTGCCCCCTGGTGCAGACAAAAAATATGATGGGCGGTTTCCATTATGGCACTCATGACATGTTCAATCCACAGAATCGTAACCTCCAACTCTGAATGAATCCTGGCCAGGATCGCCATCATTTCCTGAGTCTCTGCCGGATTCAGCCCGGCTATTGTTTCATCCAGAAGCAGTAATTTAGGTTTCACCGCCAACGCTCGAGACAGTTCGAGAAGCCTTCGCTCCTGAAATGTCAGTGTTTTAGCTAAACGATCGCGCTTGTCCCATAAGCCCGCCAAATCGAGTAGCCACCTAAAGTCCACCTGTCCAGATTTGGCACAGACTTGAAGATTATCTAAAGCGCTCATATTCATGAAAGGTCGGGGAATCTGGTAGGTTCGGCCAATACCGGATCGACAGATTTGATGCGGGCGCAAGCCGGAGATGGTTTGCCCTTGAAAAATAATGTTGCCCTGGGTGGGTTTATACACACCGGTTATACAATTGATCAGGGTTGTTTTTCCGGCACCGTTGGGTCCAATCAAGGCCACTATTTGATGTTCATATATATTGAGACTGATATTCTCAAAGACAACCAGGCCTCCAAAGGCCATCGAAAGGTCATTTGCTTGTAGGATTGCTGTCGATTGTAGATTATGG
>CAZSON010000243.1:0-4336 GCA_964608375.1 uncultured Desulfobacter sp.
AGAAGTATTGATTATTGGCGGCGGGGTGACAGCGACCGGACTGGCCCGAGACCTGTCTCTGCGTGGGGTTTCGTCTATCCTCGTAGAGCAAAAAGATATCAATGCAGGCGCATCCGGCGCCAATCACGGCCTTTTGCACAGCGGCGGCCGCTATGTTTCATCAGATCCGGGAAGCGCGAAGGAATGCCGAAAGGAAGCGATGCGCTTAAAGGAACTGGCCCCCCACTGTGTCGAGGATACCGGCGGCCTGTTTGTGGCGGTCGAAGGGGATGATGAGAAATATGTGGCGGATTTTCCCGATCTGTGCGCTGCATGCAATATCCCGGTCAAAAAGCTGAGTATTTCGGAGGCGCGGGAGATGGAAGCGGTTCTTTCAGAGAGAGTAATCGCCGCCTATATGCTTGAAGACGCTTCCATCGATCCGTTTAAGCTTTCGATGGAAAATATTTTGCAGGCCCAGTCCTTGGGCTGTACACTTCGCTGTTTTACGAAAGTGATCGGTTTTGAAAAAAATAAACATCGGATTCGAGCCACACGCGTGCGAAACGAACTCACTGGTGAAGAATCGATCATCGAAGCCGGGCAGGTGGTCAACGCAACCGGCGCCTGGGCCGGCGTTATCGCGGATTTGGCCGGTGCGACGATCCCGATACTCTTTTCCAAAGGGAGTCTCTTAATCACGCACAGCCGGATCGCCGAGCGCGTGATTAACCGTTTGCGTCCCTCCTCCAACGCCGATATTCTCGTTCCCGGCGGAACGGTTTCCATCCTCGGAACCACCTCCATTCGAATCGATTCGCTCGATCGTATCCGGCCGACGATCGAAGAGGTCGACATGATTATTGATGAGGCTTCGGCGATGATCCCGGTTTTAAATCAAACGCGCTATATTCGCGCTTATGCCGGGGTCCGGCCTCTGGTCGGATCGAGGTCTTCAGGTGACGATCGAAGCGTCAGCCGGGGATTTGCGCTTCTGGATCATGCCGAAGACCATCTGGAAAACTTTATTACCATCACCGGCGGGAAGCTGACCACCTATCGCCTGATGGCGGAAAAGACCGCGGATCTGGTATGCCGGCGGCTCGGCGTATCCGAGCCGTGCCGGACCCGGACCGAACCGCTTCCCACCACCCAGGCCGGGCAGTGGACCGAAGCGGGGCTTGCACCCAAACTATGGCTAAAGCAGCACGACCCGGACGACATCCTTCTTTGTGAATGTGAAATGGTCCCCAAACAGGCGGTAGACAATATCATCGCCTCAATTTACGAACAAAATGGCCAACCCGACCTCAAGGCGATAGGGCTTCGAAGTCGGATTGGCAAAGGGGCGTGCCAAGGCACTTTTTGCGGGCCGAGGGTCACCACCTATCTGTATGACAAAAACGAATTGCGGCCGGATCGGTGCCTAAACGATCTCAGAGATTTTCTTAACGACAGGTGGAAAGGACAAGCCCCGATCTTATGGGATCGACAGCTCATCCAATCAGAACTTTTGGAGGCCATGCATTGTGGATTTTTCGGCCTGAACCTGGAAGAACAGCGATAGTACATGCACGAAGCTGAATCGATTACATATGATCTTGCCATCATCGGCACAGGTATAGCCGGTATGGCCGCCGGCCTGTTTGCCGCGAACAGGGGGCTGTCCATTGTTCAGATCGGCGGCACCAGGGAGATCATTTTTGCAAGCGGCCTGTTCGATTTAATGGGCGTTCATCCGGAGGAAAAAGGGGAGGTGTGGGAAGATCCCTGGGCGGCGATCGAGGCCCTTGCCCGGGATCGACCGAACCATCCCTACGCCCGTATAAAAAAGGAGGACATCCGGGCGGCTTTTGACGAACTTCTCACCGATTTTCAAAAGGCGGATCTTCATTATTGCCGGCATCAAAGCCGTAATGCCAAACTGTTGACGCCGATGGGGACCATTAAAACGACCTACGCTGTCCCCAAAAGCATGTGGAACGGTGTAAAAGCCTTAAAAGAAAAGAGTCCTTGCTTACTCATCGACATTCGGGGGTTAAAAGGTTTTAGCGGCGGGCTGATCGAAGATGTGGGAAAAGAATATTGGCCAGGCTTATCTCATCATCGCATCACATTTCCCGGAACCGATCACCTCAGTGAAGTCTATGCGGAACATATGGCAAATGCTCTGGTATTATCGCAAAACAGGGAAAAACTGGCCCGGGTCGTGCGGCCGCTTGTCAGGGATGCCCGGGCAGTCGGCCTGCCTGCTGTTTTAGGTCTTTACAGACCCGATGAGGTGGTTGCTGATTTAGAAAGAATGATCGGGGCTCAGGTATTTGAAATTCCCACCATGCCGCCTTCGGTCTCCGGCCTCAGGCTCAAAGAGGCGTTTGAACGGAGGTTTCGATCGCTGGGGGTCGCTTATTTTTCACGAAAAAAAGTCCTTGAAGCCCGGCAAAATCCCGGCGGTGATTTCGAATTCGGCATCGGCAGGACCTTTATCGAGCGAAAGGTGAAATCAAAGGGGGCTGTCCTGGCCAGCGGTCGATTCCTGGGCGGCGGGCTGCATGCGGATCGAAATCGCATTTCCGAGACGATTTTCGATCTGCCGGTCAAGCAACCCGAGACAAGGGCCAGGTGGCATCGCGAACACTTATTCGACCCGAAAGGGCACCCGATAAACCGGGCAGGTCTTGAAATTGACGATCAGTTTCGCCCGATTGGAAAAGATGGAGACTTTGCCTTTAAGCGGCTGTTTGCCGCCGGATCGATTCTTGCCGATCAGGACTGGAAGCGCGAAAAATGCGGCGCCGGTCTTGCCATAGCAACCGCTTTTGCGGCGGTGTCGTCGTTCATAAAGAGCAGCCGGTAAGCTTGGGGACTCTCAACCGGAAAGGAGCGTTTCGGCCATCTCCGCAAACCCAAAACCCCCTTCTTTTTCAGTGACCCATGAAGGTGCATCGGACAGGGTATCCTTAAATTGTATTATATTGGCCACACCGACCGATTGGGGAAAATAAGCAAACATCGGCGCATCGTTGGGGGAATCTCCGATAAAAATCACCCGGTCTCTCATCTCTTTCAGAGATTCCCTGAAAATATCTTCGAACAGACGATCGGTCATTGAGAGTTTGTCATAGTTTCCGAACCAGCCGTTCACATGAATGGAGCTGATTTTCGCCCGGGCGCCGTCATCTTCAAAACAGCGAACGATTTTTGTAACCTCTGCCGTGGAAAGCGGCGGCACATCTTCACAAAAATCGATCGCAAGATCGGTTTCACGATACGCCTGATCGGCTGAAACCCGGCACCCCGGAATTTTTTGTACGATTTTTTCTTTGAGCCGGTCCAGTTTTTGTCGATCCGTTTTTCTTTTGGTTTCTGATGCCCAGTATCGCCGGTTCATTTTCTTCCGCGTGTCATCGTAGCTGAAATAAAAGGCGCCGTTTTCCCCGACAACGGCATCCACCGGCCACATCCGGGCCATGTGGTCGCACCACCCGGCCGGTCTTCCGGTGATCGGCACAAGATTAAGCCCGGCACTTTTCAGCCGCTCCATGGCGCCAAAAACCACAGATGGCAGGCGGCCATGATAGGTCAGGGTGTCGTCAATATCGGTCAGAACATAACGGATCGATTTTTTCTTTTTTTTTGGAAACTGTTTAAACGGTTTCATAAACTTTATGCACTTTAGATCACTTAAGCTCACTTTAGGCACTTCTTTGTTACAGACCCGATACCCCCTTTCAGGGAGGAATCAGTGCCGAATCCTCTGGACAGGGATATCTACTTCTAGGAACCATGGGCCGTATAAACCTGTCAAGCGGAAAACAGCCCCCTTTGCAGGATATGAAAATTATAAGAGTATAACCAGATTCTTATTTCTTGTCTATGAGCTCCAAATCAGGACTGAAGCAGGTATGGGGAAGTTACTTTATCCTAATCACTACGGCAGAAAAGAAAGTTTTTCCCTAAAATCGCTGCAAAGCGGATAAACTAAAATACTTTTTGTCGAGGCATGCTTTTTGTAACGGGAAACAAGGCTGTACCCTTTGGTTTCGCCGATTTGAATCCAGTTAGCCGCTTTGTAACAGGTCCCTTTAAACCGGTTTAGTTGAACAAAAGTTTCAAGAAGAACTGGCCGATAATTGTATCTCGCCCCCCAGTCTACTGGCAGTTGTTTTGCTATTCCACCGAGTATTCGTGATGCAAGATACTTTGACTTGATCCAGGGGAGAATCAAAAAACGGACATTATTGATAACCAGTCTGAGATTTGCTTCCCGTTGTTTATCCGACCAGCCGATAAAGGAGTCGCGGCTTGATATACGCCAGGCAGAAGACGCAAACCCAAGGGCAGCCACTAAATGTTT
>CAZSON010000244.1:0-4328 GCA_964608375.1 uncultured Desulfobacter sp.
ATCGGCGCCTATCTCCTAAATCCAGTATGTCTGATTATCTTTCTGACCGGTTGCCTGTTGGAAATCATGTATTGCCTCATGTGGCGCGTCAGCCCGTTTCGCACGATCGTCAGCGGTGGTGTCAAAACATCCGGGGCGGTTGCGGCCGTATTTGCCGTCGACCCCAACCCATCTCCACTCTTTGTGACGATGCTTTTCGTTTGTCTTTTTTTATGGGAGATCGGAGGTCAGAATATTCCGAACGACTGGACCGATATCGAAGAAGACAGGCGGTTTGGCGCCAAAACCGTGCCGGTGCGGTTTGGAATTGAATGGTCCGCACGTATCATATTGGTATCTCTTTCAGCCACGGTCATCTTGAGCGGTATGTTATTTTATTTCTCTCAGGCCCGGTTCGATTTCTGGTTCCTGCTGATTGTACTGTCTACCGGGTCGATTTTCCTGTTGTTCCCCTGCTTGCAGCTTTTAAAAAATAAAGATCCAAAAGCGGCAATGACCCTTTTTAATCAGGCGAGTTATTACCCCCTGGCCCTGCTCGTTATTGTTTTGATCAAAATCATAATTTAACCGCAACGCCCAGAATCCCTAGTTTTTTAAACTCCACAGCACGTTCCAGTGACAATTGGGCAGCAGCTAAAGCGCTTTTTAAATCCTTGCTGAAAAAACGGTCTTTTTCAGGGTGAAGCAAAATCCGTTTGGTAATAAAATTTTGATAAAGGGGTGGATAGAGTTCTTCAAGATAATAAACGCCGCCTTTTTTTAAAATTCTTGCAATTTCAAAAACGGCTGCGCGCCAATTGGGGATGTGATGCAACACTCCAAAACCAAAGACAGCATCCTGGGTTTTACTTTTAAATGGAATAGAGGTGATATCACCCACATACAGAGATATCGCGGGGGTGGCCGATGAGGATAGTCGCGCGATAGCCTTTTGTATCATCTCGACATCCAGATCCACCGCATGAAGATGGCGAGGTCTAAAACGGCTCAAAATCAGCTCGGCCCCGGCGCCGCGACCGCACCCTACCTCCATTACAGTCGACTCGGCGTTGAGATCCATCATTTTTTTTAGCAGGTGTAGTTCTGCCTTTTGCTGAAAAATCCGCGAAGGATTGTTAACCACCCAGCGTTCCGCCCAGTTCAGTTTCATAATCACTTTTCTCCCAGATGAACCACGGCAATTCCATTGGTCAGTTTGCGATGAGTGACCCGATGAAAGCCGATGTTTTCCAGAATGCGGGTCAGCTCTTCCGGCAATGGAAAGACTCGGATCGATTCAGGAAGATGCCTGTATGCTTCTTTGGAACCTACTACCAATCCACCTATAGATGGCATGATATAAAAAGAATAAAGATCGTAGAGCCACCTGAAAACCGGTGCCGATGGTTTGGAAAATTCAAGGCACATCATCTTTCCTCCGGTCTTCAATACACGGTACATTTCTTTGAACCCCTTTTCCATGTGCGTTAAATTGCGTATCCCGAATCCCACCATGGCAGCATCAAAAGAGTTATCCGGCAACGCGATCATCTCCGCATCCCCCTGAACATAAAACGTTTGCTTTCCGAAAGGAGAACTAAGTACCCGGTCCCGGCCGGCGATCATCATCTCACGATTGATATCATACAGTACCATCTCCCCGGTCGGTCCGATGGATCTTCCGGCGGACATGGCCAGGTCTCCTGTACCACCGCACAGATCGAGCACCCGGTCCCCCGGTTTTAGCTTCAACATTTTAACCGCGGTCCTCTTCCAAAGATAGTGAATGCCGAAGCTTAAAATCGTGTTCATCAGATCGTACCGCCTGGCAACGGTGTTAAAATGCGAGATGACTCTTTTGCCCTTCTCATCCTCATGTATCTGCTGATATCCAAAAAAAGTGACAGGAGCCTTATCAGCGGCGCCCGCGATCTGTGCCTTTCTCTCGCGGTCGGCCAGCCATAGCGATTTTCGTTTAAACATTGAAAATAATCTTTTCAGCGGTTATGCATAACGATCAAACAGATCTTGTTTATTGACAATCGATCAATATTTCTTATAAGAATTGATTCAAGTTTCGCACCCCTAATGGGCCGCGATGTCGCATCTGGTGTGGGGTAAATAAAATTTTTTGGAAAAACTTTGAAGCAGCCGTTGTGACCCGCTATCGATTAAGTCCTCACCGTATGCAGGCACGCGATAATTTGGATTGTTATGTAATATCAGTTGCTTCTGGAATTCGAACGTATACAAGGACTTGTGCCGTTGTCAAAGAGGTTATAATCAATTTTTTCCATAAAAATTTCTTTTTACCCTGTGCCTGATGCGACTTTCCTTATAATATATGGTGCGAAACTTGAAGAATTGAAGATAAATCGTATGCACGACAGTTCTTATTAGATCAAAACAGAGATCAAATGAAACACAAAATTTCACTTATTTCCAGAAAAATTACAGAAGGCGGGAAAAACGTTTTTTTTACCGGAGCTGGAATATCAACCGAAAGCGGAATTTCCGACTACAGAAGCAAAGGTGGATTGTGGGACAAATTCCAGCCGGTCTATTTTGACGACTTCATCTCTTCAAAAAAAGCCCGCATCGAATACTGGCGACAAAAGACAGAGCTCTACCAGGATCTGATTCAGGCAAAGCCCAACCCTGCGCACATTGCAATTGCAAAGCTTCACGAAATGGATCTGCTTGAAGCGGTTATTACGCAAAATATCGACGGTCTTCATCAGGGATCCGGTCTTCCGGATGAGAAAGTAATTGAACTCCATGGAAATACGCGACGGGTGCGGTGTCTGTCCTGTAATAAAATCTTTTCCGAAGATGATGTCCAACAACGGATCGAATCAGGAGATCCAGCACCGGAGTGTCAGTGCGGCGGATATCTCAAACCCGATACGATTTCCTTTGGACAGGCCATGCCGGTTGAAGCGGTTGAAAAGGCGGTTGAACTCTCCAGAAGCTGTGATCTTTTCATCGTTGTCGGATCAACTCTCATTGTACATCCAGCAGCCCAGATGCCATATTATGCCAAGGAAAACGGTGCGTTCCTGGTGGTTTTGAATCTATCCGAAACGCCATGCGACAAAATGTGCGATGTTTTAATTCGGGGAAAAGCAGGCGAAGTGCTTCAAAGGATTCTAAACGAAATTGCGCGAACTAGCGATGGAGAAAACCTTGCGCTTTGATTGATCCCTTATTTTTCACCTTGTTTGCAACCGGCTTAACCGTTGGCTTTGGACATTGCATCGGCATGTGCGGTCCGATTGTTGCCTCTTTTACCTTAAATTTAAAAGAAAAAAATAAGCTGCTGCCCCATCTTTTCTACACTGGCGGAAGGCTAACAACATACATGCTTCTCGGCGGCGTCATCAGCGCTACCGGATCGGTCACAAAAACGGTGTCCCAAATGGCCGGCCTGCAAAATATGGTTATGATTGTTGCGGGCATGATGATCATTGTCATGGGTCTTGGCATGACCGGGTACATCTCATGGTTAACTATCTTTAAGGATGACTTTTATCCAAAAGGAATGATCTCCAAAGGATTTAGCAAGTTACGTGCCGTTCAATCTCCTTTTATTTACTATCCCACCGGCCTGTTGCTCGGTTTTTTGCCGTGCGGATCGATCTACACGGCCCTCTTCATTGCTGCAAGGGCAGGCATGGACTCAAGTAGCCCCCGGGAAGGCTTCTTCATGGGAGTGGGTATGATGTTTTTTTTCGGATTGGGGACGGTTCCAGCGCTTTTTCTTGTCGCCAAGCTCTCTGATCTCAGTTGGCTCAAATCAAGGGAGATCATCTATAAAATCGGATCGGTGCTCATGATTATTGTGGGTATCTATTTTGTTATCAAAGGAATGCGATTTTAAGCGGTCTGCATCAAATAAAAATTGACAACCATCGATAAAACTGCTACAAAGCCTCTCCGATGTCAGCGTCGTCAATCATTGGGCCGTTAGCTCAACTAGGCAGAGCACCTGACTCTTAATCAGTAGGTTCCGAGTTCGATTCTCGGACGGCCCACCAATAAAATCAAATACTTACAGAGAGGCGGAGTTTTCGGAAATGGCAAATGTGACAGTTTCGTGACACATTTCTTTTTTGGATGATGAGGCAAGGCCGTTGAGCAGATTGACGGCCTTTCTTTTATGCTCCTGGGACAGCTGAGCGTACCTGAGCGTCATCGAATCGAAGAAAAACGTTGATCTTTTTCATTGGTTGAAGCGGGCAAGCAGTATCTGGCGGATACCATCGAGTCTCTTTACCGGTGGTTTTTCGAAGAAAAATATATTAAGGATTGACACAAAATTAAACCAACATGTTAAAGGGCTAAAGGCC
>CAZSON010000245.1:0-4303 GCA_964608375.1 uncultured Desulfobacter sp.
TGATGATCTATCTGTATATAAAAGCACAGAATTAATATCAAGTCAACATAATTATGTATAATTATTGTATTGAGTGAAAATAATGCTTTTTCTTGACTTTAACCAGCTATTTTTTATATGGTTACAAAGATATTCTCCAGACAAAACGATCCCATATTTTCTCGTCTTATATTAGGATATCTACCCGATTTTCAACAACAACAGAAAATTAAACAACGCCGATAAAACCATTGAACCATTTATCATCCCCGGAAAAAGTCAAACCGTTCAGGCTGGTCAAATATTTTACTTTTATCAGCCTCATTTCAATTTTCCTTGGAACCATAGCGCTTTCATTACTCAATACCCATTGGGCAAGACGCATGCATTTGAAAAAGAGCGAGGATTACGCCCTCCTTTTGATCGAAAATCTCAACCATCAGATTTTTTCGCAATTTTTTATTCCGATGGCAAGGAAATTTCGAAAAATCCAACTGCGAGATAAAGAGCAGTTTAATCTGTTGGATCGGGTTGTCAGAAGTACGCTCCACAGCTTCAAAATAGATATGGTTAATATCTATGACATGAACAATATCATTTCGTATAGCTTTAACAAGGAAATGGTCGGAAAAAAAGATGTGGGCGGAACCGCATATCAAAATGCCAGGCGGGGAATATCCAGCTCAAAGCTGACGCAAAGGGGTAACCTCTGGGAGCTTTTCGTCGGTATGCCAAAAGTGAGCAAAATCATTACGTTTGCTCCTCTTCGTGCTGAAAAACCTCTCTCCCGGATTTCAGGGCCGGTCGGGGGGGTTATAGAAATCGTGCAGGACCTGTCAGGAGACTATAAAACCATATTTCGATTCCAAATCTTTGTCATCGTTACAGGCGCCGCTGTCATGGGCATTCTTTTTATAACCCTTACCTTTGTGGTCAGAAGGGGCGAGCATATTATTCAGCAAAGGGCTTCGGAGAGGATGAAGCTAAAAGAGGAACTCAGCCGTGCTGAGCACCTATCATCATTGGGCGAGATGGTCGCTGGTGTTTCCCATGAAATCCGCAACCCGCTGGGCATTATAAAGAGTTCAGCTGAGCTTCTAAAGAAAAAGAAGTTCGACACAAACAGCTCGACAAACATCCCGGAGGTTATTGTTGAGGAAGCCGGCCGCTTAAATAATATCATCACCGACTTTCTAAATTTCGCTAAACCGAGGACACCGAACTTTGCACCGTGCCGGATGGAAGAGGTCCTTGAAAAAAATATTTCATTTTATTCATCCCAGATCAAAGATCAGAACTGCAGAATTACCAGGCGATTTGAGCAGAACCTTCCGAAAATCATGGCCGATGCCGATATGTTATATCAGGCATTTTTAAATATATTAATAAACGCGATGCAGGCGATGCCCGAGGGCGGAGAAATATCTGTTCAAACCAAATCCAATACTGCGAGTATAGCCATTTTCTTTGAAGACGATGGAGAAGGAATCTCCGATGATCTTGGTGAAAAGATCTGGACCCCTTTTTATACGACCAAAGAAAAAGGAACCGGCTTGGGTCTCGGCATAGTAAAAAGCATAATCAAAGCGCACAAGGGGGAAGTCTTCCTGGAAAACAGGCCCCAGGGAGGTGCACGAGTCGGGATCACATTACCGATAAAGCAGGAGTGATCTTCATGGAAACCATCCTGATTGTAGATGATGAAAAAAACTATCCCTTGATATTGAGTTCGGTTTTAGAGGATGAAGGGTTTGAAACACTGACCGCCAACAGCGGTCATGCCGCATTTGAGATACTGAAAGCTTCGGATGTCGACCTTGTTTTAACCGATATGAAAATGCCTGTCATGGACGGCATTCAATTGCTTGAAAAAATTAAAGCCAAGGACCCTGATCTTCCGGTAATTATGATGACAGCCCACGGCACGGTTGAAAAAGCGGTAGAAGCGATGCAGAAAGGCGCTTACAACTATGTATTAAAACCGTTCGATAACGAAAGATTGATCCTTGTTGTGAACAAGGCCAATGCAATGTATCGGGTAATCAAAGAGAATAGACGACTTCGTCGTGATATTGAGTCCCGATACAGTTTTGAAAACATCATCGGCAAAAGCAAAAAAATGCAGGATGTTTTTGAAATGATTCGAAAAGTAGCGCCCGTTACTGCAACTGTCTTAATTGAAGGCAAAAGCGGTACAGGTAAAGAGCTGGTGGCCAAGGCGATTCATTTTAACAGCCCACGCCATGATAAGCCGTTTATAGCGGTTAACTGCAGCGCTCTTGCTGAAAATCTTCTTGAAAGCGAGCTTTTTGGCCATGAGAAAGGTGCGTTTACAGGTGCTGTCTCTATGAATAAAGGGAGATTTGAAGTGGCAGATGGCGGAACACTTTTTCTCGATGAAATCGGTGAACTGTCACAGAACTTACAGGTAAAGCTTTTGCGCGTTCTCCAGGATAAAATCGTAGAACGGGTAGGCGGATTTAGGCCGATTTCTGTAAATATTCGCCTGATAGTCGCCACAAATAAAACACTTAAAGAAGAAGTGCAACAGGGTCGATTCCGAGAGGATTTTTTTTATCGGATTAATGTGATGCACATCAGCTTACCCCCTTTGAGGGAGCGTCAGGAGGACATCCGTCTTCTTGTCGACCATTTTATAGCAAAGTATGCGAATGAACGCAAATCTGCCCCCCCAGTCACAGGAATTGAGCAGGAGGTGGATCGGCTTCTTATCGAATATGACTGGCCGGGAAATGTTCGTGAACTAGAAAATGTAATCGAACGGGCCATGATTCTTTGCACCGGTAACATCATCAGCACAAATGATCTTCCAAAAGATTTTAAAGCGCATATAAATGATACAAAGTTTCTCGATGGCATACCTGAAGGCGCCAAATTAGATGAAACTATAGCTTTGATTGAAAAGAAGATGATCAAACGGGCATTAAATCTGACAAACCATGTTCAATCGAATGCCGCTGACCTACTTGGGATTGGGAAAAGCGGATTAAACAAGAAAATTAAAAAATATGGTTTGTCGGATTCGGATTCTCATCAATAAAGGAAACTATGAAAAGCGCAGTATATTTTATCGATCTAAGAGCAACGGCCGGGAAAAGTTTTGTTGATAAACTGGGTAGACTTGTTGAGACGGCAGGTCTTTCTGACACAATAAAAAAAAGAGATCTGGTTGCGGTTAAGCTCCATTTTGGCGAACGAGGAAATACTGCATTCATTCGGCCGGTATTTATCCGCAAAATTGTGGAAAACATAAAAGATCTTGGCGGAATGCCCTTTCTAACCGATTCAAACACACTGTATGCCGGCACACGAAGCGATGCTCCGCGTCACCTTTTAACCGCCTATCAAAACGGCTTTGTATTTTCGGTGATCAACGCTCCCATAGTTATTGCAGATGGTTTAAGAGGGAAGAGTGAAACCCGTGTGACTATCAATCAAAAACGTTTTAAGACAGTCTACATCGGGTCCGAAATTGCCAGGGCGGACGCCCTTGTATCGGTTGCCCACTTTAAAGGACATGAACTTGCCGGGTTTGGGGGAACCATAAAGAATATCGGAATGGGTTGTGCATCCCGAAAAGGAAAATTGGCACAGCACTCGACTGTCTCCCCCAAGGTTAAGAAAAAAAAATGTGTCGGCTGCGGTGAATGTATTCCCCATTGCTCTCAGAGAGCCATTTTTTTCGTTGATGGAAAAGCGATGATTCGCCGGGATAAATGTATCGGTTGCGGTGAATGTATCCTCATCTGCCCCAACCGTGCCATTGAGATCCGTTGGAATCAGACCATCCCGATATTTTCTGAGAATCTTATTGAATATACCATGGGGGTTTTAAAGAAAAAGAAGGGGCGCACATTATTTTTAAACTTCCTGACAGATATCTCGCCCGCATGCGACTGCATGTCTCTCAATGATGCACCGATTGTGAGAAATATCGGTGTAGTGGCCTCAAAAGACCCTGTTGCCATCGACCAGGTATCTGTCGACCTGGTTAACCGGGAACCGGTGCTTGCCGGATCAGCCCTCAGTACAAACATGCAACCGGGTGAAGATAAATTCAGGGGCCTTTACCCCAAGGTGGATTGGCAAATTCAGCTGGACTATGCAGAAACGCTGGGGCTTGGAACCCGTAAATATGAGCTTTTAACGATTTGAACCTAAAAAAGTAAACGTTCACAGTTTACAGTTATCGGTTCACGGTTGAAAAAACAGAATGTAGAGAAGAATTATGGGGTTCTCTTTTGAAGATTTAGAAGTATCGTTGCATAGTTCATTGAAAAAACTGTGAACTGTGAACCGACAA
>CAZSON010000246.1:0-4303 GCA_964608375.1 uncultured Desulfobacter sp.
TAGATAGATGGGGTATGTGTGTGCGGCCTGAAGTGATCGCCGGATCCGGGAGGGTTTGTAGGATACCCCCGGATCCGGCAAATTTTCCTATCAAGAGAGCAGACAATGAATCGCCTTAGTTGGAAATACGGTAAATGCTTAATTTAATAACACGCCGTATCGTTGCAACTGTGGTTACCCTATCTTTGATATCCGTTGTCGCCTTTATCCTTATTCAGCTTCCGCCGGGAGATTATGTTGATGCCTATGCCGGTAAAAAGACCCAGGGCGGCGTCATCATTACCCAGGAGGAGCTGGATGCGATGCGTACCAGGTTGGGGCTTGACAAGCCCTTTTACCACCAGTATCTAAGATGGATCGGCGGCGTGATCCGGGGGGATCTGGGATTTTCATGGGAATACCATCGACCTGTCGCCGACGTCATCACCGAACGGCTGCCGCTCACGCTCATGCTGGCTTTCTCCACATTGGTGTTTACCTATCTCGTCGCAGTTCCTCTGGGAATATATTCTGCGGTGCGGCAGTACTCAGTTGGCGATCATACCGCCACCGTGCTCGGGTACATCGGTCTGGCAACGCCAAATTTTTTGTTTGCCCTGATCTTGCTGTACCTTGGCCAAAAGTGGTTCGGCATGAGCGTTGGCGGGCTCTTTTCACCTGAGTTCGAAGACGCCGCCTGGACCTGGGCCAGATTTGGGGACATGCTGATGCATCTCTGGGTCCCCGTGATTGTCCTCGGAACGGCCGGCACCGCATTCCAAATCCGTACCATGCGGGCAACCCTTCTGGATGAACTCAATAAAATGTATGTCACCGCTGCCCGCGCCGGCGGCGTTCCCGAATTTCGCATGCTCATGAAGTATCCGGTCCGCATGGCGCTTAACCCCGTCGTTGCCACCCTCGGCTGGGAATTGACCAACATCATTTCCGGCGCACCTATTGTGGCCATCGTATTGTCATTGCCGGACACCGGGCCCCTGTTTATCAATTCGCTGTTGAACCAGGATATGTATCTGGCCGGCGCCATGATTCTGATCTACTGCACGCTGGTGGTCATAGGGACCTTTATCTCGGATATGCTGCTCATGATTCTGGATCCGCGCATCCGTCTGGAGGGCCGAAACTAAAATGTCAAGCGAACGTAACACCGATGCCAATGACAAAAAAGTACGCCGGCTTGACATCGCCACCCATTGGCAGCTGATGTGGTGGCGATTTCGCAAACACCGCATGGCAATGTCAGGAACCGCCGTACTCGGCATATTTCTAATCATTTCTCTTTTTGCCGAATTCATTGGCCCCTATGGATCCCATACGCGCAACACCCGTTATCTTCAGGGCCCTCCAATGGGGGTCCATCTATTCGACGACAATTGGAATTTTCACCTTCGGCCATTTATTTACGGGCGGGTCAATAAACGCGATCCGGTCACCTTCAGGTTGAAGGCCGTGGTGGATCCCTCCATCCAGATACCGCTGCGGTTTTTTACCCGGGGTGAAACCTATAAGTTCTGGGGACTATTCGAATCCGATCTGCATCTTTATGGGGTTGAAAAGGGCTTTATAAATCTTTTCGGCACCGATCAACTGGGGCGGGATCTGTTCTCCCGCCTTATGTATGCCACCCGCATATCACTCTCGGTGGGGGCTATCGGTGTATTTCTGGCATTTACAATTGGGATTTTTGTGGGCGGCATCGCCGGTTATTTGGGCGGCATCGCCGACGAACTGATCATGCGCCTGATGGAGTTCATCCGGTCGATTCCGACTCTTCCCCTGTGGCTGGCCCTGGCGGCGGCGCTGCCGCGGGACTGGTCGGCGTTAAAGGTCTATCTGGCGGTTACCGTCATCCTTGCTTCCATCGGATGGACAAACCTGGGGCGGCGGGTGCGCAGTAAGCTGCTTTCGCTTAGAGAGGAAGATTTTATTCTTTCCGCCCGACTGGCAGGGTGCAGTGACGCCAGAATTATCGGCCGGCACATGCTGCCGTCTTTTATGAGTTATCTGATCGTAGACCTTTCGGTTTCTTTCCCATACATCATACTGGCCGAGACATCGCTGAGCTTCCTCGGTCTGGGGCTGCGCGAGCCGATTGTGAGCTGGGGGGTGCTGCTTTACTCAGCCCAGAATATTCGCACCCTTGCTGAAATACCCTGGCTGCTGATAGCGGGGCTTTTTGTCGTTGTTGCCGTGCTCGCTTTTAATTTCATGGGGGACGGCCTGCGGGATGCAGCCGATCCTTTTGCAAAATAGGAGACAAAACCACAATGGAGGAAAGATTTCTACTGCAGGTTAAAAACCTGGAGATTGCGCTGCAAGTGGATAAAAACTTTATTCCCATTGTCGACGATGTGGACTTAAGCCTTGGACCCGGAAAGGTGCTGGGTCTGGTGGGTGAAAGCGGCTGCGGCAAGAGCGTTACGGCTCTGTCCCTTCTGCGTCTTCTATCAAAAGAACTAAAAATTGTGGGCGGTAAGATCCTGTTTTATGGGCAAAATGGCGACGGAGCGGTTGACATTGCCAAACTCGAACCAAAAGGGAAGGATATTCAAAGAATCCGTGGTGGGGCGGTCTCCATGATATTTCAGGAGCCGATGAGTTCTTTTTCGCCCCTGCACACCATCGGATACCAAATCATGGAGGTCATACAACTCCATCTTAACGCTTCCAGGGAAAAAGCGCGCGGAATCACGATCGAACTTTTGGAAAGAGTTGGAATTGGTGGCGCCGAGCGAGCCGTCGACCGTTACCCTTCTGAATTTTCCGGCGGCATGCGCCAGCGTGCCATGATCGCCAAGGCGCTCTCCGGCAATCCGTCCCTTTTGATTGCCGACGAACCAACCACCGCCCTGGATGTCACCATACAGGCTCAAATTCTCAAACTCATGGGTGACATTCAGCAAGAGTTCGGGTCTTCAATCATTTTCATATCCCATGACCTGGGTGTGGTAGGACAAATGGCCGATGAGGTTGCCATTATGTATATGGGTAAGATTGTTGAACAGGGACCCACCAAAGAGATCTTTAAGATCCCGAAACATCCGTATACCGTGAATCTGCTTGCGGCCATTCCACGGCTGGGGGATCTGGAAACCCGTAAGCGTCTTCAGCCTATCAAAGGGACGGTTCCCGGTTTATTCAGTCGTCCATCCGGCTGTGCATTTCATCCCCGCTGTGGTTCTTTTATGTCCGGTACATGTGATGGCACTTTCCCCGATCTTAGGGAGGTTTCTGAAAACCACTGCGTCGCCTGTTATTTATACACACATTAGCGCACAGAGGACTTTTGATGCGTACGCTGATCGAAGTCAAAGATTTAAAAATGTATTTCCCGCTGGGTCGGACTACCCTGTTTTCCAGGAAAAAGGCTTTTCTACGGGCAGTCGATGGCGTGAGTTTTAAGATCAACAAGGGTGAGACCCTCGGGCTTGTCGGAGAAAGCGGTTCGGGCAAAACAACCCTCGGTCGCGCGATTCTCCGTCTGATTAAACCCACCGGCGGCCGGATTCTATTTAAAAATGGAACCGGCATGGCAGACATTGCCACCCTAAACCACAATCAGTTGCGCCGGCAGTGGCGGCATATGCAGATGATTTTTCAGGATCCCTATGCATCACTGAATCCGCGAATGACCGTCAAGGAAATCATCGGCGAGTCTCTTGTCGCAAACCGCCTTGCGAGTGGCGCGCAAATGGATGAACGGATCATGGATATCGCTCGTCTTTGCGGGCTTAACATCAGACAGCTCAGTCGCTATCCCCATGCCTTCAGCGGGGGACAGCGACAACGGATCGCCATCGCAAGGGCGCTGGTGATGCACCCTCAATTTATCGTCTGTGATGAACCTGTTTCAGCACTGGACGTTTCGATTCAGGCGCAGATACTCAACCTGCTAAAAAATCTGCAACAGGAGTTGGACCTCACCTACCTCTTCATTGCCCACGATCTGAGTGCCGTCGCCTATGCCTGCGATCGGGTTGCCGTCATGTATCTTGGCCGCCTGGTTGAAATGGCCACCACCAAAACGCTCTATTACACGCCGAACCACCCATACACAGAGGCGCTCATGTCGGCGATCCCACCTGATGACCCGGAATTGCCAATGCAACCGGTATTTCTTGAAGGAGAGCAGCCCAATCCGGCCAACCCCCCTTCAGGCTGTACCTTTCACAACCGTTGCCGTTATGCGGATACCGAACGCTGTGTGACCGAAGTGCCACGGTTCAGAGAAGTGTCCGCCGGCCACTTCATCTCCTGCCATCACGCGGAAACTCTGAATCTCAAAGGCGCTCTGGAACACCAA
>CAZSON010000247.1:0-4301 GCA_964608375.1 uncultured Desulfobacter sp.
GTTCCAATGTAGACTGGGAAGACATCACCATAGATGATCACAACAATCTCTATATCGCCGATATGGGGGACAACATTACATTAAGAAACAACCTGGTCATTTACAAGCTCAAAGAACCAGACCCTTTCAGCCGGATATCCAATTCAACAATCTCAGAAAAAATTTCGGTAAGTTATCCCAAATCAAAGAGCGATTGTGAAGCTATATTCTGGCTTCAGGGGAGAATTTATCTTGTTACAAAAACATCACTTGGTAAAACCAGGCTCTACATGCTGGATCAATCAGATAAGGGGCAGAAAAAAATCCTGCACAAGATACAGGATTTTAGTCGGATAAAAGAAGTTACTGCTGCCGATTATTCTGAGCAGAACCGGTTTCTCGCATTGCTCACATACAGTGAAGTTGTCATCATGAAAGCAGTTAGCGACAAATCTATCTTCACGCAGTTCACAAGAATCCCTCTTTCATTAAAACAAAGCGAGGCAATTTGTTGGGACAGAGACGATCTCGTCATAACAAACGAGGAAGGGGAACTGTATCGAATAAGAAACCTAGTTTTTGAAAAAAAATAAAGTTGCGGCTTTTCTCAAAATAGCCGATGCGAAACTTAAGTTATTACCAATAAATTTCAAATGCCCTTTCACCATGCAGGGAGCCGTCAAGCCCCATGATTTCATCGTCCCTTTCCACCCTGAGTCCGCCTGTGATAAACTTTGTGACATAGACGATGACAAGGGTGCCGAGAGCAGAATAGACTACCGTTGCGATAATAGATATAAATTGAATCCAGAGCTGTTTGGGATTTCCGTAGATCAGGCCTTTTGCACTTTCGGTGACGGTCGGATTGGCAAAAATACCGGTTGCAAGTGCACCCCATAAGCCGCATAGGCCATGGACGCCAAAAGCGTCCAGGGAATCATCGTATCCCAGCTTTTGTTTCAGTTTGGCAACACTGAAAAATCCGATCGCACCGGCACCCAAACCGATCAGTAGAGAGGCAGGAAGGTCGACAAAACCGGCTGCCGGTGTAATGGCAACCAGACCGGAGACTGTACCCGATGCCAGACCGAGGAGGGTCGGTTTTTTGCTAACCATCCACTCCAAAAACATCCAGGATAGAGCGCCCATGGCCGCTGAAGTGTTGGTGACAAGAAATGCCGATCCGGCAATTCCATCGGCTGCAAGCTGACTTCCCGCGTTGAATCCAAACCATCCGAACCATAACAGGGCCGCTCCCAGACTGGTCAATGCTATACTCGATGGAAACATCGCTTCCTCCCCATAACCGATTCGTTTGCCCAGAACAAGGGAGAGCACAAGACCCGCCACACCGGCATTGATATGAACAACCGTACCACCGGCAAAATCTAGGGCTCCGATACTACCAATCCATCCACCGCCCCAAACCCAATGAGCGATGGGTGAATAGATCAGGGTTACCCATAGTACTGTAAAGATGATCCAGGATGAAAACTTCATCCGGTCAACGATCGCACCGAGTATCAGAGCGACCGTAATACCGGCAAAGGTCATCTGAAATAGGATAAAGACATAAGTTGGAATGGTTCCCGTTATACTGGCAGCATCGATGCCGGAAAGAAAAAGATTTTCCAAGCCACCCACAATACCGACTTTATCCGGTCCAAAGGCCAGGGTGTATCCCCATAACATCCACATCACTGAGGCAAGGCAGTAGGAGACAAAAGTCATGGCAAAGGTATTCAAGAGGTTTTTATAGCGCGACATTCCCCCATAAAACAGGGCAAGTCCAGCCGGTGTCATCATCATGACCAGTGCCGATGATACAATCATCCAAGCCGTATCACCCGAATTAAGGGTGTCTTCGGCAAATGCTGAAGATGC
Source organism: uncultured Desulfobacter sp. (assembly GCA_964608375.1). Lineage (GTDB taxonomy): Bacteria > Desulfobacterota > Desulfobacteria > Desulfobacterales > UBA2156 > UBA2156. The sequence continues at coordinate 1,864 of CAZSON010000247.1, forward strand.
CGGTAGCAGCAGGAACATGGAAACATATGTGATTCGTTTGCATATCATTGTCTTTGATACCTCCTAGCTAATGCTATGGTTTTCTAAACCGTCTGTTCAGACCTTGAGAGCATTTCATATTTCCCTCAACCGGGTCTTTCTGATTTACTTTGTAACCGCCGATTTAGAAAAATAAGAGCAAGAGGTGTACCAAGACAAGAAAAACTATATTAAAATAAATAAATACAATTAGATAAGCCGAATCTCCAGATCGAGACTTATAGAAATATTATTACATTATTGTCTTAAAATTTTTATACAATGACATAATTGTAATAATTGGGATCATGCGCAAGAGGCAGGAATCATTTTAATATCAACACTATAAGATCTGGATATGGAAAAAATTTAATGGAAATCGGTCAAAAAAAAGTTGCCTTTGTGCCAGAAAAATATTTTTATACCGCCAAAAGTGGAGGGCTTGAGATCATGTGCCTGAACTTCACGATGATGGATAACAAAAACGATTGAACACGCGATAAGAATAATGGCGAACGTTATTAAAACAGAATTGGGTTCATAGATCAGTTATTTGAAGATGAAAAATTTTCTATATTACGGGATTACGGTTATCGTCTGGGGTACCACCTGGTTGGGAATAAAATTTCAATTGGGAATTGTGGATCCGATGGTTTCGGTTTGTTATCGATTTTTTCTGGCCGCCCTCATTTTAAATGGCTACTGTTTTCTGGCCCGACTTAATATGCGCTTTACCTTGCATGAACACGTTTTAATGGGAACGCAGGGTTTTTTTTTGTTTGCTATAAACTACTGGTTTTTTTATGTGGCCGAGTTGTATATCGTCAGTGGTCTGGCGGCGGTCATTTTTTCGACCATCGTATTTATGAACATCATAAACGGCGCCATCTTTTTGAAATCGCCCGTCGAACTGCGCATGATAATCGGTGCTTTCCTCGGACTTGTGGGAATCGGACTCGTCTTTTGGCCGGAAATATCCAATCTTCAATTCACAAAGACCGGCCTTCTGGGACTATCTCTCGGTGTGGCGGCCACATTTTTCGCTTCGTTGGGAAACATCATTTCCGCTTATAACCAGAAAAAACGTCTTCCTGTCATCCAGACAAATGCTTACGGGATGGCCTATGGCGCGTTGATAATGATGGCGACGGCGCTCGTCACGGAACGCAAGTTCGGTTTTCATGTGTCGCCGGCCTATATCGGCTCATTAATTTATCTAGCTGTTTTTGGGTCCATTATTGCGTTTGGATGCTACCTGACCCTGGTGGGCCGAATAGGCGCCGGGCGGGCGGCGTATGCCAGTATGCTTTTCCCACTGGTTGCGTTAGGTATTTCAACTTTCTTTGAAGGATATCAGTGGACCGCATTTGCAGTTACAGGAGTAACATCGATCATGGCAGGAAATCTGTTAATTGTAAAAAGAGGCCCATTTCGATTATTCGGAAATAGATAACAGCTGTTCCATATCCAACTTGATCAAAAAGATCGGTATCAATGCTTGAATTGTGGATTTTGGAATAAAGGCTTAATGACCGATGAACAGTCAGGGCGCCTCATTCACACCGCAACCAAACGACAGATGAATTGAACTGAAAAAATATAACAGGCGTGCATAATTTGGTTTAAGAAAGACTATTTTTGTTTGCACTCTTCACATTGTTTCCTACCATATGGCTGGAAGCTATTTTTTTGCCAATCGGTTTCGGGATAATCATTTTCTGAGCATTCTGTTTCCCAATGATATGTTACGCCAGTTGTTTTGAAATAATAGGGTGGTCTTGGATCAGACATAATGGCCTCCTCTCTTAGCACGCCTGTTATATTCCAAAAAATAGGAAATAAAAGCCAATTTCTAAACGCTGCAGTTAGTTCAAAATCAAGAATAGAAAGAGTTTTAGCCACAGGCATACGTGGTGCATTTCGAGGATCATATTTGAGCTAGAAGAGAAGATTGGGTGAAGTAGGGCCTGTTGAAACTGGCTTATAGTGTATAGATATATTGGTTATCGACGTGTGTCAACGAAATAAATTCGTAAAATTTGTTCATCCTGATGGATGATACCCGAAAAAATCAATAACCACCTCTCCCAAAATTCAACCTGAAACCGAATGGGAAAAAAAATAATCCTGGACCAATAGGGAAGAATAACACTCGAAAGTTCTGAATGCATTGCCGAGTTTCGCGGAATCTTCGCTAAAAAGCTATTATGAATCATTTTGAGATCAAAGTGTGGGACAATGGCGAACAGATTTTGAAAAATCCATTTCATTGACTTTGGATAGCAAAATCAAGAACCTCCGATTTTATATTGCATATTGATGAGAGTTCAGTGTAATTTAGCCCCAATATTCTTCAGATAACAGTGGAGGTGAACTATGAAGGATCTGATCACTGAAATTGTTAAGGCACTTGTTGATCA
>CAZSON010000248.1:0-4290 GCA_964608375.1 uncultured Desulfobacter sp.
AGACCGTCATGATTACATAATCTTTCAATATCCTGATCCTAACTGAACAGCATTACGCGTTTGAAACGTGATCCATATTTTATAAAAAATGCTGCCGGAAAACAGGACAGAGGATAGAAACACACCTCAACCTGTAATCTGGGAAAGAACCGGTTTACTCGACAATTGTTTCACTATATTCTAATGAAGTCCGGGTTAAATCTGATTTTTTTTATGATCCTTTTTTGGTTCCCATTTCGATGGGCTCAGGCTGCTCAATTATCAGCTGCAAGGACCGGGGAGCATGGTGCTTTTACCAGAATCGTTTTCGAATTCAAGGGTGTTGTTCGATCCAAGAAACCTATAATAACCGGCAGGGGGAAATTTTATGTAGTTTTTCCCGGCAGCACCCAGACCCGACCACGTAGGTTATTGGATAAGACAACTAGAGGTATTCGCGCAGTTAGATTTATTCAGAAAAAATCTTTTTTAAGCGCTAGCATAACACTATCCTTTCCATATTTCAGGCTAAAAACTTTTTATCTTTCAAATCCAGACCGGGTTGTTATTGACGCATACCGGATGGCTTCACCACCTGAGGAAATTGTGCTGAAAGAATCCCCACATGCGGAGCCGATTGCTAGTGCATTAATCGGACCGGCCAAAAAAAAGCAGGTGACGCGTACAAAAAAATCCTCGGCAGGGGCACTGAAGAGTCAATTTAAATATAAACCAAAGGACTCGCAGAAATCGCCAACTGACAAGACCGGTGAACAGAACGAAAAAACATCCGATAAGATCGCAAAGCAAGCAGAATCTCCGATCAAAACATCAGAAACATTGGATCAAAAGAAAGGCCGAGTATCAGGCAACCGGGATGAATCAACTCTTTTTTTTACTAAAAAATACAACGTTTATACGTATGTATTGGTGTTTTTAAATATTTTCACGATTATTGTTGTTGGTTTGCTCGCTTTCAATCTACTGAAGCGAAGATCCAGGATAGATTCAGAACATCTGGGGGAGATGTTGAATTTTTTGAAAACAACCGACGACAATGTTTTAAGCATAGATACCATGATAAAAAGAGAATTGAAAAAGCTGAACCAAAACAGCGAGCGTTAATCCTATCGTGTTGAATCAGAGCGAAAATCGCGACATCTGGAGCTGCAGGATCCTTCAATCATTCTTGACCACCGGGGTAATATGACCGAAGAATTCGAGACAGAAATAGTTATCGGCCTTTCGGACGAGGAAAAAGATGATCTTGAAAAAATGATAAAGGCATTCAGAAAAGAGCAGCTCGACGACCCGCCGGTTTCAGCGATCAAAGATGGATCGCAACAGATCCATTTGACCAAAGCGAACCTTGCTCAATTTGGTGACATGTTGTTGAAATTCGATACAAAAATAAAATCATTTTACGAAATACTATGCCTTTGTTGTAAAAAGGATGAAATCCTGAATCAACGCATAGACGCTATCATAGAAATTATTAAAGGCCGAGATAACCTTTAATTGGAGGAGTTCAATGAAGGACCGGATTGACAAACAGAACAGCATCATTAGCAATATTATTGATGGTTCCATCACTATCGATTCTGTCGCCGAGTTTGAAAATCTACTCAAGGCTGTCCCAAATGATCCAGATCTTCATCGAGTTTTTGCTGATCTTTTGAAAAAAGAAAAATCATCGGAAGCTGCAGCTGACGAATATGCAAATGCCGCCAGACTTTTTATTAAAGCGGGTTCTATGCTGCAGGCAATTGCAGCCAAAAGTCGTGAATGGCAAATCTTGAAACCGTCAGGACATGAAGAGCAGACCTTTTATTCATCCCTTTGTAAAATTAGATCCAAGGACAGAGCGATGAAGGATTTTTTCATTAAAATGACATGTACTGAAATGACGGTTTTTATGAATTTGTTGACGCTGCAATTTTTTCCTGCTCAAAAAACGATAAAAAGGTTTGGCGATGAAGAAAAAAACCTCTACTTTGTTGTGTCTGGCGCCTTGGAAGAGAGCATCTATCATCGCCGGAAGAAGACGGAAAAGGCGCAGAAGAAATCAACAAAAAATCTGGCAGAAAACGATTTTTTTGGTGAAATTTATCCTTTTGAGGAAGAAAATCTGTCTCGGTTCGATGTTGCAACAATCACCCGTGTTGAGTTAGCAACGGTCTCCAAGTCAAGTCTGATTGCGATTTGCAGAAAATATCCCAACATCAAGTTGCAGGTCGCAGGCCTCTATAAAGCGCGATTGGAATACGATGAAGAAAGGTCTTCACGAATAGTCCGCAAAACAGCCAGAAGCCAGCTCCCGACGCAGTTAAATCTTAAAATTTTTCGAGATCAAACCGGTAAAGCTGCTTTTAATATAGTCGGATTCACAGAAAATATTTCTATGGGCGGAGCCTGTGTTGTTTTGGGTCCGCAGTATAAAACTGATCGTCATGGCGATTTAACCGGATCGAGGGTTAAAGTTAAGATAGGTCTACCGATAGCAGCAGTTAATCTCTTTATATTGGGTATTATTGTTTGGAGCAAGGCTGTTTCTATAGGAGGGAAAAAAATGATCGCTGTGGGAATCCAGTTCGAAGAAATGACCGAAACAGACCGTAAATTGTTGAAGGATTACCATTATGGTTCTGAGGGTGAGCAAAATCTGATTTGGACCTTATGGGATACCTACATGGAAAAGTAGCGGTCGTTTTTTCAAATAATGAAGGATAAAATGAAAAAAGCGCAGGATATCAAAGAAGACGCAGCCCCAACGATATGGGCTGTAGGTGGTGGAAAAGGTGGGGCTGGGAAGAGCGTTGTGAGTACGATTTTGGCTTGTTGGTTGGCCCGCATGGGAAAACGGACGGTACTTATAGATGTCGATTTGGGCGGCGCCAACATCCATACGCTCATGGGAATTAAAAGCCCCCCCCGGTCTATAAACGATTTCATCACTAGAAAATTTAAGTCCTTAGAAGATATTTGTATCGATACTGAGGAAAAAAACCTTCGCCTCATCAGCGGTTCAAGTGAAGTCCTTTCTTTAGCGAACCCTCATTTTAGCCAAAAGATAAAACTGATCAACCATTTTTCCAGGCTGGATGCCGACAATTTGGTGCTCGATCTCGGGGCCGGGACTTCTTTTAACGTTCTTGATTTCTTTTTGGCTGCTGATGAAAAAATTGTTGTCCTCACGCCTGAGCCTACATCGATTCAAAATGCCTACATCTTTGTTCGGAATGTGGTCTACCGAAGGTTGAGTCGGCTTTCCAACAAAGACTCATCCCTAAAAGCGCTTGTTAAAATTGCCATGGATCCAAAAAATGAGCTTAAAATACGAACGATCAAAGAGCTTTTGCAATTCATTCAAGAGTCAGGCGGGAAAGATGTGGCGGCGCCCCTTGAAAAAGAGATTGGAGAAATTCGGCCGGCGGTAATTACCAACATGGTCAAAGATAGCAAAGAAAAAAACGCAAACCGTATTATTCAGATTGTTGCTGAAAGATACTTAATGATTCAATCAGTCGCTTTAGGCAGCGTGGCTTATGACAGACAAATTTTTGAAATGATTTCCGATATGATCCCGCTAATTAAGATAGACCCGTCAAGCCCGGCCCTTTCAAACATTTATGCAATTATGACAAAATTACTTAAACATCAAGCATGACCCTTTAAACAGTCATTGAAAAGGATTTGGAAGTCAAAAACAAGAACGTGTAATCTGAATTAATCTCTCAACCACAATATAGCCGGCTATAATTCTTAAATTAACCATATACTGTATTTTCCACTTGACAATTTTTGATTATTCTTTATTAAGAGATATAGATATCTCAGATTTTGCACCTTTGCTTTTAATAAGCCTCGCCCCCGACGAGGGATCGCACGTGTGCTGTTTTAGGTTTAAGCATCAAGGTAATATACAATCGATCTACCAAAAAGGGAGATTAACGCGATGGAAGAGACAAATGTAAAGGAAAGCCGCCCAATTAGAGAAACGGCTGTTTATGATCTTAAAGACCGGAATGTTAAACTAAAAATAAGTATCAAAACTTTTGAGACCGGTGTTGTATCTTACAACCTTTTTGAGGAATTATTTGAGGAACAGGCTACATTAGTCAGACGGCTGAAACACCTTATTGATTTGGGAGAAGAGTCTCATACATGGCGAACTACATTAGACCTAATCGGTCTCCTGGTAGATTTCGCCGAAAAAAACCTGGAGGAGTTTGGCGACAAGGGGTTCAAAGAAAAGGAGGCAGCCGGAGGTCAATATGTTTCGACCGTCAAAAGCATAAAGAAATAACACCT
>CAZSON010000249.1:0-4282 GCA_964608375.1 uncultured Desulfobacter sp.
TTCTTGTCGGAATCTTCTTCGGGCTGTACCCTGCATACCACGCCGCTAAAATGGATCCGGTCAGCGCTTTTCGACATGGGTAGGCTGCTTCATCTTCTAAAATTGGTTCTAATATAAACCGATCGGCGCGGTGTTCATTTTTGATATGAAATCCAATCCGATGGCGGGCAGGCGCCGATGAATTGCCTGGTGATTAATTCAAATTTTTTAGCCTGGCTGGTGTTTGACTAACCACTTCCCTTTCCCTTATATTACCACCTATTCTGAAAGGATATTAGGAGGAGGGAATGAAAGTTCCATCCCACGTGGCCGAGCATGGACCATCGATATGCGTGTGAGTATCGTTCCCCGAACCGTCATCAGGATTGAGTTTGCCCTCATGACTCGAATCGGCGCCGGTCGCTCTGAAATTCCCATCAGAATCGATGAGTCCGGTATCTGTTTGGTTGACAGATGGCTGTTTTACTGTAATCCTTCCATTTTCCGTTTTTATTCTAAACGTGTCAGACCATTCTTTGGGCAGAGTAACACCGGTGCAATCGCCGCTTGTTCTTAGATCGCGGAACTTCCCCTTAGCAGTGTACGATTTGTCCGGAAATATATCTTGTGGGGTTGGGGTGGGCGTACCGCCGCCGCCTCCTCCTGACAGGGCAAGCAAACCGACGCCTAAGGCTGCAGCGCCAACACCGACCGCTATATAGCGGTTTTTGTACCACTTATCCGGGGATTTGACAGGTACTTCGTCAAGAACAAGTACATCCGGGCCCTTTATAGTGCTCTTAGGCGAGATCGCACGCTTCTTTATTCCTTCTGACAACGGCTCTGGGAACACGATCTCCACCGAAGCACCATCAACTCTTCTAACCCCCTTATCGTTTTTTACAAGATCTCCCGGCACGGCAAGGTTCCCGGGATCAGAATCCCACAGTCGGGAAATCTTCTTGCCGTCTTTGTCTCTCACGATTACATACTTATAGGGCCAAGAAAGTTTTTTCCTCTTCCTCCCGCTTTTAGTCCACAGATGCAGAACGTCTTTCGGCGGGCAGTCGGGCTTCCGCATCCGCTTTAACCACATGAATCTTGTAGTACTGTTATTTTCATACACAGTCCAGTGCTCTTTCAGTGAAGAAGAATACTCTTCCCATGTTTCATCAAGCTGTGATAAGATAGCACAGTCCTTCTCTGCATAAGGACAAGGGTCCCGTACAAAGCTATCAGCCAAGGCTTGATTAAACCATCCAACGAGCTTTTTCATATAAGCAGCCAACTCATCCGGCGTTGTAAGACTAGATGGCACTGGAGGGATTTCACCAAGTCCGTCGGGAGCGCCAAACCGTTTTTTTAACTCCATAAATTGGTCTATGTAATCGATGAAGGTATCAGTATATTCGCAGGCCAATGAGCGAAAGATGCGATCGTAAGAAACATATTTTTTCAATACGTTGTGCACAGTTTCCACAGTGCATTCGTCAATTGTTTTTTTATCAATAATATCCACTCCATCAATGAGAACTTTATCGGACCGGGGCATCCCTTTTATTATCGCTTTACAATCCTCTTTTCCTCCAAGGAATCTACTTCCAAGGAAGTTGGTGGCAATTCGAAAGCGCAGCTCGTTGAGCACTTTTTCCTCTTGCGATAGCGGCCCGCCGGACGAGGGGCCTTTAGCAATAGCGGATGGTGCGGTGAACAGGGAGAGCCCCGAACCAAAGAACAACATCGCACACAAAATAGCAATAAGGTGAATTCTCATTGCCCGGTTGCATAATCCCCGCTCGTTCGTACAGGTCAAACGTGAAGCGGTCTTTTGGATTGTATTTGCCATCTCAGCTCCTCCTTATGTCATTCGGTTAGATGCGGCGATATGTTACAGGAATTGTTTTTTTTTTGCAGCTTGCAAAAACTAACAAAAACACCCCTGGCAGAGAAAAGAATAAGAATTCTCTTTTTTGGGTCCAAGCACGGGAAAACTTAAAGTTATGCGTGGTAACCGAATGCATCCCGATACATAGTGCAATCGAAAAAAACAGCAATCATCATCCTGCAACTGAAGATATGGCTTCATATAACTGATACTGGTCGTGTTGTCAAGAATGCATTTTCCCCTAAATGAAGCTGAAATTTCGCGAGGTTGTGCGCATGAGCCGGCCAGGAAGCGTCCGGTAAATAGAGATTACGCACAATCCTTTGAGGTTGCTGCTGTTTGTCCTGAGATCCCAATGATAAAATAATAATCAAGAACATCCGGTGTGTAACCCAATGTGATCATGGCCATGTGTGAATAATAGGTCGTGTCGGCAAAATTAAGCAGGTGTAATTACCGGGCTACCAATTCCACACGCCTATTTTTGCCTCGCCCAGCATCCGAAGCATTTGTAGCTTTTGGGGAAAGCGGTCCAACTCCGTGCGCGGATAACCGTGAGACGGCAACCTCGTAATCCCTCACCAAAGCGGCGACAACAGCATTCGCCCGGTCTTTCGATAATTTTAAATTGAAATCAAATTCTCCCACATTATCGGTATGTCCGACTACAAAAAGATTTAAATTGGGTCGTTCATGCAGAAGTTTGGCAATATCATCCAAGGCAGGTTGGATTCCGGTTTTAGGTCAGACTTGCCAGAATCGAAATAGATGCCGAAGACGCTCACATGACCGGTTCGAGCAATATCATTTGCCAATGCTTTAGCGTCAACAGTTACCAAACCGAAATCCATCGCTTTGACTTCAATAATCACCGATTTTCGCAGAGGCTAATTGATATAAGATAAAACCATATAAAAGCAAGACTAAATCGCCTTAAAATGGGCTTTTCCTGTAATTTACCTTGGTGTGAATATTATACTATATGGCGTTTAAAAAAACTAGAATGCCACATAAAACAATGTCCACTATTCGGGTGTTGTTTCTATTTTTCCCTTAAGACTTATTTTAGCGGTATATCCTGGCCACCTTGGAGGATCGGATTTTATTGCGTTATGTTTTATGAATTATAACTTGACTTTTTAAACGACATATAATATAATGGATGTATGAATGATGAAAAATTCTTTACACATCCCGTCCACGACTGGCAACGAAGATATGAGGCATTGCGAGCTTCCTTTGTAGAACGATTGCCAGCAAGGATCGTTGCTAATCGCTTTAGTTATACCGAAGATTATATCCGACTATTACGTCACATGTTTAAGCATGGCAAAATCGATTTCTCTGAACCTGTCCCTGAAGGAAAATCTGCCCGCCGCCGTGTTAGCTCAGCAGTGAGAGAAAAGATCAGAAGCTGGCGAGAGAAAAATCTTTCAGCAGGAGAAATCACCGAATGTTTATCCGAGGATGGTATAGAAATATCCGTTCGCACCATTGAACGAGTTTTGAGAGAAGAAGGTTTTCCAAAGCTGCCCAGACGATCCCGTTTAAAAATGGGGATAACCGTCAAAAGGGCACATATCCCCGAGAAATCCAGAGTGATCACAGTACGAGATATGGACGGCCAGAAGATACAATCTTCCACTGCTGGGATCTTTATTTTCGCTCCTTTTCTGGCTCAATTGGGGATAAATCAAATAGTTCGATCTGCTGGGTTACCAGGAAGTAAAGTAATACCGGCTACAAATTATCTTCTATCTTTTCTGGCTATGAAACTCTTAGGGATCGAAAGGTATGCCCATGTGGGAGATCACGCCTTCGACCCCGGGATAGGTCTTTTTACTGGACTTAATGTGGTTCCTAAATGTACAGCTATGTCCACATATTCCTACTCGTTGGACGAAGTCCATATCCTTCGGCTTCAACGGTCATTTGTAAAGCAAGGCCAAAAGCTGGGTCTATATGATGGTAAGATGGTAAATTTGGATTTCCATACAGTGCCTCATCATGGAGAAGAATCAGAGTTGGAGAAAAACTGGGCGGGGGCTCGTGGGAAAACTATGAAGGGAGCCCTCACCCTCTTTGCACTAGACGCGGAAACCAAGTTGATGATTTATACCGCTGCCGATATCAATCGCTGTGAAGCGGACGATCAGGTGCTTTCTTTTCTGTCTTTTTGGAAAAAGGTACATCGAGGCGTAAAACCCACTTTAGTTTTTGACTCCAAATTTACCGGCTATAAACAACTCTCAGAATTGAATCAACAAGACATAAAATTTCTCACGCTTCGCCGGCGGGGGAAGAAACTCATAAAAAAGGTGAGCCAGATGACTCCCTGGAAGCGGATTCATATTCCTCATCCTAAGCGTAAATTCCCCAATCCCCTTGTCCATGAATCCATGATTAGCCTACGAAACT
>CAZSON010000250.1:0-4276 GCA_964608375.1 uncultured Desulfobacter sp.
AGCGGTTCCCGCTTTGATGCAGGAATCATTAATCACTATTTGAAGAACTCAAGATTTTGCATTATTCCTGAATACGGCTATCCTTGAGAAACAAAGCTTGAGCTTTTTTAACTATCTATGAAACTACTAATATGATGACGGTTGATAGATACACCACGAAAAATAAAAGGACACGATGATAAATCGGGTCATTAGAGTTAAACTCCGTCAAGTCAAATTATAATTTTAAATCCGATAAGACCTCCCTAATTTTATTGACAACGAAATCGACTTCATCTCTTTTAATGATTAAAGGAGGCGCGAAACGAATTGTGTATAAGTGCGTGTCTTTGCATAAAATCTCATTCTCTGATAATCTTTCACAGAGTTGTCTGGCCGTAATCTGCGATTCCTTTTTTAGTTCAATTGCGATCATAAGACCCTTACCACGGATCTCTTTAATTGTTGGGGAATTGATCTTTTTTAACTCGGAAAGAAAGTATTGGCCCATATGGGCTGAATTTTCAACCATCTTCTCTTCCATTAGAACCTGCAACGCTTTTCTTGCAATAGCGCAAGCCAACGGATTCCCGCCAAAAGTGCTTCCATGCTGTCCTGGATTCAAAACACCTAAAACGGCTTCATTTGAAAGAACTGCGGATACAGGGTAGAATCCTCCTGAAAGTGATTTGCCAATCAATGTTAGATCAGACTGGATTCCTTCATGCTCCTCAGCTAATAACTTGCCTGTTCTTCCAAGACCTGTTTGAATTTCATCCAATATGAGCACTACGTTATTTTTTGTGCATATTTCCCTTACTTTTTTTAAATAGCCATCAGGTGGTATGATAACACCTGCTTCTCCCTGAATAGGCTCTACCATAAAAGCTGCTGTATTTTCAGTAATTGCATTTTCCAGGGCCTCTGTATCTCCAAACGGAATGGATTTAAATCCAGGAGTAAAAGGTCCGAAATTTTGACGGGCATTTTCATCAGAGCTAAAACTGATGATTGTAAGGGTCCGGCCATGAAAATTATTATCACAGACAATAATCTCAGCCTTATCCATAGGGATACCTTTGGATTCGTAACCCCATTTACGAACGGTTTTTATGGCGGTCTCAACTGCTTCTGCGCCAGTGTTCATCGGAAGAACTTTATGCGATTGAGTTAAATCACACAAGTCTTTATAAAAGAGAGCAAGTTGGTCATTTCTGTATGCTCGGGATGTTAGAGTCAATTTTTTTGATTGTTCTATAAGAACCTGGCGAATCTTTGGATGACAATGTCCTTGGTTAACAGCTGAGTAAGCAGACAGACAATCCATGTATTTCTTGCCTTCCACATCCCATACCCAGATCCCTTTTCCCTTAACTAGTATTACATCCAGCGGGTTGTAGTTTTTTGCTCCAAATCGGTCTTCAAGATTAATAAGCTCTTTTGTTTTCATTTTAGACGTCGCTTTTTATCGATATTCTTTTCAGACGCTGATTGTGTTTTGAAAGGACACGATCAAGTGATCATTGGCAGGATGATTGTAGCCATTCGATAATGGTCAATGAAGTGGTGCCCTTCAGGAAGGTGATATGAAATCCCACAACGCTGTATTCCTGATGAAGCTAATTGAAATATACGGTGTAATCGAATATTTCGATTTTCAGAAATGTCAGCTGGGCAAAACTACTTTCGCTTTCATTTTGACTGCTCAATCGTTTCGTTTACTTTAATACCTCTCTTATTCAACTGATTCAAGAATAAATCACAAGGCACGTCTATGGCCGGTGAAAGAACCCCCTTTCTTGCTATATCACCTCTAACGATCATCTCTGCGGCGATACAGGCAGGATAGGCAACGCCCATACTCATAGCCATTAAGCCCGTCATCAAATCTCTTTCAATCATAAGCGAGCAAGTCAATATTTGTTGTTTACCTTCCTTTACTCCCTCGACTCTGTTCACCATAACAGATAGATCTTTTTCACTGTCATTATACTGCAATTGAGGCTCGAGCAGTGTGGCAACCATTTCAAATGGTGATACCTCATAAGGCAACCCTTTGATAGAGACATCGTTCAAAAAGCCGAATTTTTTCATTGGGCTCCAAAATGCACACCAGCCGGGCCATCGAAGCGTATACCTCCCTGTTTCACAAAGCTTATCCGCAATTTTCAGTAATTTGGCATAATATACAGCATTACCATTTGGAATGGCCTCCAGTGTTCCAAGCCCCGGAAATTCGATGTGGTGAATAAATGCATTCTCATGTTGATCTTTTGCCGGGATATATATAATTTTAGAGTCCGCGATAAGCGTTGCATCTCTTTTCTGGCTTTTCAATGCAGCATTAATATTCCAGTTTATTTTGTATTTCAGCGGATTATCACAGGCTGCCTTTTCAGGAATCCCGCCACAATATGAATTGAGCTTAAATACCTCATCGAAATATTTCAGACTATATTTGTAAAGTACTAAGTCAATTCCCGGATCAAGGCCGCATTCCGGGATGATGGAGATTCCCTTTTCTCTTGCTGCATGGTCGAGATCAAGAATATCATAAGCGTAGTTGGTGTTGACAAGATTAACACCACTTTTTATCGCAGCCTCGGCAACGGTCCGAATACATTGTGGTGGCAAAAAATCAAGGACAACATCAAACTTTTCCTTCATTCTAGATGTCAATGCGTTTTGGTCATTGGCATCTATTCGGACGATCTGAATTTTGGATTTGTCGATAAAGTCAAAGGAATGAATGAGCTCAGGCTGAATATCTGCACATGTTATTTGATCAACATTAACATTTTTTGATAAATCGTATAGACTCGCCCTTCCTTGAATACCGCAACCGCCTAAAACTAGAACGTTCATTGGTTTTGAACTCCAAAAATGCTTATCTCGTCTAAGGTGAGTATTTTATAGATTCACCGACTATCATTGCATCATCATGGATTCAACTTGCCGGTCTCAAGATAAAATCCTAACGCTTGTTTGTCAATGGTAGCAATTCCAAGTGCTTCTGCCGTCCTCTTTCCCTCAGTCATGTAATTTTTGCCTGTAAGTGCTTCTCCGAATTTAACGAATGTTTCACACGTTGGTGTCGGAACCTGCAGCAATCTTCCGAGAGAACAAAACATGACGAGCCCTATACCGATATCTTCATGGAAGTAACGATTATCGAGCGTGTTGGGGAATCGAAAGTTTCCGTAACCAGACCCATATTTATAGCACTCATAATAGTCCGAGTTTGTTGCATAACCCTGTTCTACAGAAGTTACAGGATCAGGTTGTGCATGATAATCCAAGGCTTCGAGAAGGGCCATTCTTTCTTGATCCAGCTTCCGGATCAACAGGGCAACAGTGCGTGATACGCCGTCCTTGTAAAAATATTTTTCATCACCTTCATTTTCGATTAAAGCGGCATTAAGAATCACGATGGGTGGGTGAATAACAGGATTTGCGTTGTTCAGGCCCGCCTCAAGAACTGTGGCCCCTCGACGAAAACCCGGAAACAGATCCTCCAGCTCGGGGCCAACTTCTTCAATAGCGATTGCTGGCAGAGCCCCATATAGAACGCGATTGACTTTAACAGGCACCTCTATCATTGCTCCTTTTGCCCGACAACCATATGTTAACGTCGAGGTTTCAATAAAAGTCGGTAGCGTATCACAACCAAGTTTGCGAAAGACTTGCGCGAAAAGGAGGGAACCGCCCGTTGAACCAGGATTTAGAATAACCAGGTGAGAAGGTTTGATGAGCGGGGCAAGTTCACGCGCTGCTCTGTTATGGGTCAGAGCCTGGGTACAGACCATGACTGTGTCGACACCCTCCATGACCTTATAAATATCACTGGTCACCACTTCGAGGGTTGCTTCACCTTCTACCGCGCCTGAAGCTTTCAATGTTTTGCTATCAAGGAGATCCGTTAGATTCTCTTTGTATTCCGGAAACTCGAACAGGTTAACTTTTTTACCCTGAAGGATCAAATCAGCAGCCGCTGCCTTACCTCCGCTGCCGGCTCCGATGATAGCAATGTGTTCTATAATAGACATTTATCTCCATATGCCTCGCTCGGTTAGAAATTTCAAAAAATGGACACGGCGGGAGGGCCGAAAAAGCAGATCAGCTGCATTAGCTTTCAGTTTTTTTCACTTCGAGTCGCTTTATTTTTTGCCCTTAGATTTTTTTGCTCCCTTGGCCTTTTTGGTATCTTTGCCCTTACCTTTGACTTTCTTTTTTGGCTTTTTTCTTCGCCTTTTCCTTCTTTTCAGTTTCGGCCTTGGTAGATTCAGCCACCTTTACC
>CAZSON010000251.1:0-4212 GCA_964608375.1 uncultured Desulfobacter sp.
ATCCTCGACATGATTATGCCGCAGATGGGCGGCGGCGAGACCTATGACAGGCTGAAAGAGGCCGATCCCGATATCCTGGTCCTTCTTTCCAGCGGGTACAGCATCAACGGGCCTGCAAAAGAGATACTCGGCCGTGGCTGTAACGGTTTCATTCAGAAGCCGTTCAGCCTGAAGGATCTGTCCCAAAAACTGAGGGAGATTCTGGATACAAAATAGCGGTGTCCTAAGGGCCAGTGAAATAGTGTCTCCCTTCGGATATGCAGATACAAAGCGGGATCAAACTGTCAGATTCTGCCCTTTTGAAGCGAAACCCAAGATTCAAAGGGCCCTTTTGTAAAGCGTCAGCAAGTCCTTTTCGGTACAGGGTCTCAGATTTGTACGGTGGCACGGGTCGAGGAAGGCTTTTTGGGTCAATTCGCGAAGATGCGATTCTTTGACACCCACCGCTGAAAGGGTTGTGGGAATTCCGATGATTTTGAGCAAATCGGCAACAGCTTCAATCACTCGGTCTGCAGCCTCAAGGTCCGACAAACCAAAAGTGTTGATACCGAAGCAACCTGCTACCCTGGAATAATGGCGGGCCGCGACCTCTTTGTTGTACTTCATCACCGGTATAAGACAGATGGCGTTTGCAAGGCCGTGCTGAACATGACATACTGCCGAAAGTGCATGTGATAGAGAGTGCACTGCACCCAAGTCTTTTTGAAATGATACCGCGCCCATCATAGAAGCCAATTGCATGTATGCGCGTGCTTCTAAATCTGTGGGTGTTTTGACCGCTCTTGCAAGATAGAGAGCAACAAGTTCGATTCCCTTGGCCGCAATTGCATCGCACATCGGATGAAAAACAGGTGCTGTCAGAGATTCTATACAGTGGGTCAATGCGTCCATACCGGTCGCGGCGGTCAAGAATGCCGGCAACTCCAAGGTTAATTCCGGATCGAGCAGAGCCAGCGACGGCATCATCAATGGGTGGCAGACCATAAATTTACGTCTTTGTTCCACGGAAGTAATCACTGAACAGCGCCCTACCTCACTTCCGGTTCCCGATGTAGTGGGTATGGCAATCAGGGGTGGAAGTGGGCCTTTGATTTTCTGGTTACCACCGGTGGTACAGTCATAATCATTGACGCTTCCGTTGTTGACCGCCAGCACCCCTACCGCCTTGGCTGCATCCATGGCTGAACCACCACCCAGACCGATTAGGCCATCACACCCTTCGGCCCGGTATGTCTCAAGCGCTTTGCCAATATCTTCATCCAATGGATTGGGGTGAACCTCGCCGAATACAGCGTGGGTGGCACCGGAGTTTTTCAGCATACTTTGAACCTTGGAAAAAACGTTCGTTTTTATTAAGCCGGGATCGGTGACAACCATCGGTTTGTGAATACCAATCTCTTTTAAATTCTCCGCCAATTGGCCAACTGCTCCCGGGCCATAAGAAATCTCAGTGGGAAAGGTAAAACGAACAATCTTTTCAAACATTACGATTCTCCCATTTTTTTATTTTACATTCTAACCGTACAAAACAACCCCTTGCGATTTCCGTCCATCAACCTTCATTGTCATGCTGTGATCAAGGGCTATATGGGCAACGTAGTCGGTTTCGGTCGCTCGAGGCAGGGTCGTTAGCCATTGCCAATCGATCCGGTTCCCTTTTTTCTCATGCGCTGTCAGATAGTTAATTCCAAGGGAGGTGATATTGTGGAAAAAATGGGAACCCTGCGAGGATTCTGCGTTTAGCGTAGCGTGGCTGGTTTCAACAATGGCCCCCACCCCGCAAATGTCTGACCATTTGACCGGAATTCCCAGCCAGCGATCGGCCGACCCCCAGCGTCCGGGGCCAATCAAGAGATACTTGCGACCTGCGTTTAAAAGTTTTGCATTTATCTGTCCTATCTGACGCGCAATCTCGACTGTAAACGTCGGGTCGAAAGTATCCGGCTTTATATAGACAATGTCGAACATCTCCTCGTTGACCGTGTTGCCCAGTGCATGCTGTGAAATACAGAATGCCCGATTTAAGTCTTCCGGGAGGATGTCGACACTCATCATCTCCTCTCTTGCACTCATCGGCCGAATCTGCAGGATGGCAAATCGGTGTTGTCCGGTTTTATCCGGATTCAAATCGGCAGAAAACTCTATTTCAACGGGGCACCCCATCCCCTCTTGGCCTATGGTCAGGATATCCTTTAAGATATCAGATAGTGGAAATAAATTGTATTTTAGTATTGATGCAAACGTTACGACCGGATATCCTTTCATACCGCCGGAATCGCGTATGCGATGTTCCTCCGGAATGTAACTACTGGACAAAGCCTTGACAGGTGATTCCGCTGTCGCATCGATAATCTCCCGCTTGGCCAGTGTGGCGCCATCGTTAGCTCCAAGACGACAGATCGGTTCGTTAGTCTTCAGCGCATAAAAAAAACGCTGAGTGTTTTTCAAAATATCATCAACCGTAGAGGATTGGGGCAACAGTTCCGGATGAGATGGAGAAAATCGCAGAGTTCTCCCCCCCTCCATTACTGTTCTTCCGAGTCCCAGAGCGATCATGGTGATACCGTCCTCGGGTTTCATTTCAGAAAATGGGTAATAATTGTGGGACTGAGCCAAACCTGAGATTGACGGATAAAAATAACGATCATATTTTTTACCAACGAGTTGTTGGACAATTACGGCCATTTTTTCTTCTTCAGTTCGGTACCCCACTCGCCTGGAAAAAGATTTTGGGCCTTGAAAGTAGGTCGAAGCATAAACCATCTTAATCGCGTTGACCAATTGTTCGAGCCTGCATTGCAAATCCGGATGATCATTGGACAACATGTAGGTAGTATAGAGCCCCGCATAGGCCCGAAATTGAGAATCTTCCAGGAGACTTGAAGAACGTACGGCCAAAGGATAAGATACATGGGAGAGATAGGTCCTGAGTTGATCTTTAATTTCAGAGAGAAATTCAGCCTGATAAAATTTTGCTGTAATTGCCTCATCGGCTAAATTTTGTTTGGCGAGGATTTTGAGTTGATTGTTTTCAACGAAGGTATCAAAAATATCGGTAGCGATAACCAGGGTTTGTGGAATGAAAGTATTAATTTGCCCGTACCTCTTTTCCAGCATGGGGTTTCTGCGCAATAACGTTGACATGAAAGCCAATCCCCTGGCCTTGCCTCCTAATGATCCGGTTCCTATTCTGAAAAATTCGGAGTCGGCATCAAAGCCTTTGGGATCAAACTGAATCACAATACCTTTTTGCCGGCTCATGCGACGGTTGTGAATCAAAGATATGAGAAACTGGCGATGACTTTCGGTGCTGTCGAACCGATCGGCTCTGATCGAACGAACCCGTGAAGCCAACTCTATCTCCGAGCGCGCAAACAACCATCGGGAAAAATCGTTTCGATTGCAGTGATTGATGAATGCATCGTCAGGAACGGTATGAAGTCTTTTTTCCAACATTTTAAGATTGGCTGCACGGGCAATCTCAAGGCCTTCCGGGGAGCGAAAAACAAAATCGCCGAAACCCAAATGATCGAGAAAAAACAAGCGGATATCCGATAAAAGTGTCGGCGAATTTTTATCAACAAATGAGGCCTCTATATCTTCGGCTTTGTCGGTATTTTCAGGTTCTGCACTGATCAGTAAAAGCGGGATATCAAAGCGTTCCTTTTTGATCATTTTGAGAAGATCAATGCCAGCTTGACTGTCCAGCTTGCCGGCCCGTGGAAATCGCACATCCGATACCACGCCCAAGACATTAGGTGCAAACCGCCTGAAGAGCTGCAAAGCCTCTTCATATGATTCGGCTACGAGAATTTTAGGGCGCGCTCGCATAGCGAGTAACCTGTGTTCCTGGTTCAGGCCTTCCTCCATTACGGCTTGGGTTTGTATGACAAGTTCTTTGTATAAAAGAGGCAGAATCACGGAAAGGTAGTCGGGGGAATCTTCAACAAAAATAATCACTCGAATGCCCGCCACCGTCGTGTCATGCTTTACGTTCATCTGATCTTCGGTGCTTTTGATTATCGCCAGCAACAGGTCGGTGTTTCCGCTCCAGACAAATGTGCGTTCAGTCGGCAGCGCCGCTCTTTTGATGGGAAACGATCCGGTTTGAACAACCGTCTGGTGACACAACAGCATAATCGGCAATTCAGGAGTGTTTGCCTTGATCTGATCGGCAATCTCGATCGTCTCCAGGTCGGTGACACGGGGCAT
>CAZSON010000252.1:0-4190 GCA_964608375.1 uncultured Desulfobacter sp.
CCCATAGATTGGGGGTGTGAAGGTTTTCTTTAGTAGTGCGTCAGGGTGATAACCATGTGATCTTATTAAGGAACCTTTTAATTTTGATGATAACATCGATAAAAAGGAGGGAATTATGGGTAAATTTTGGGACACATTGAAAACCAATTTGGGTTTTGCTCCCCCGGGTGGTCCATCCTCGGATCCTGAGCCATCGGGAATAGGAGACAGAATACTGAATGCGGACAGACACCGTTTCAAAACGGATGAAGCTGAATCCCAGTCGAGCGAGTAACAAGGGGTTCGGAGGGTTTGCGTTGTAAAAAATCAGTACCCCTTTTAAATCTTCTTGACAAAGTTAAATTGAATACGTTAGTAGTGTTCGTATATGCATCATCGGTGCTTACATTTCGATGATAAGTTGCATTGGATCTATTTAAGGAACGCTACTTCATCGCACTTTTTTTGATCTGTTGCAATCAGGTTTTTTTTGATGCGTACCTAAATTCAGGGGATTTGTGTGTGTTTTCTTTAAGCATGTCCTGTTGTCCAACGCCATAATTACTCTTTCACCTAAAATTCTTTATTAATTTAAAATGACATTTTCCTACTCTCAGTACTAACTTTGATCCAGAACACCTAAACAGATGTTTTTAAAAGGAGGTGATGCGAATTAAGAAAGGATGGGGGTGAAAATGCCCCTTAAGAAAAGACGAAGGAAAAGTTTTTTCTCGAACGAAGCATTAATTTGTTAAAAACCTAAAGGAGGAACAAAATGGTATACATCATTTTATATTTGGTAGGCGGGTTACTGTTTGTTAACGGAATGTTCTTGCTTGGTGTTGCAACAAATCTGGCCGGTGTGGCTGCCTTTAATTTTATAGGCGGTGTTTTGATTACGGTAATGGCACTTTATATCGCCGCAAAAGATCTGTACAGTGCATTCGGGGAGACCGTTTCTATTGTGGTCGGAGCAACCTGTCTTACATTTGCTATAGCATATCTGATGATTGCGCTTGAGGCGATAAGCATCGTAAGAGGGTTCGAAGTTAAGGCCGATTTTACGACGTTGGGCTGGTATTGTTTGCCGATGGCGATTTGCCTTTTTTTCTTATTTCTTGGATGGTTTCAGATTGCAGGCAAAAAAATGCCGAAAGTCCCCCAGTTTGGAATTCTGTGGCTAAGCTGGGCAGTTGCTTTTTTCCTTTTCTTTTTAGCATTTGCCGCAAAGGTACCGATAGGAAAATTTACAGGATTTTATATTATTATTGATGGATTCATCACCTGCTCTTACCCGGCTCTGGCACACTTTCAAGCCGGCAAAACAGGACAGTGGTAAGAGAGACGAGTTATTTTTTTATAAAAAATCCCATCTTTCCTGTTATTGATTAACTAGTGTAGTCAGTTTCGTTGGCGGTACTCCTACTATCGGTTTGCACTGCAAGTAGGGGTTTAATCGTCGACTTTTTAACGATCATCACCGTCACCCCGGGGGCCCGGTTTAAAATGTTAAGCAATTTTAAGACGAGCCCCTCACAACACTTACTCTCTCAAGTTCTAGTGCCTGACACCACATATAAACAGATCGACCACATCGCTCTGGCGGTATATGATATCGATCAGGCAGCGGCACTTTTTGCCGATGCATTTCAACTCGATCTAGTTATGGGTCTTTCCTATCCTCCTGACGGCGTCCACACAAATCTTGTGCTTTCTTTAGGCCCGCAAAACGAACTCGAACTCATGGCGCCGATAGGAGAAAAAGGGTTTTTAACCGATTTTCTAAAAAAGCACGGAGAAGGATTTCACCATCTGGCTTTGGAAGTGACCGATATCGATCAGGCGACCCGTCATCTGGAGAAAAAAGGGGTTCGGATTTTTGGGGAAACAACCCATAAAGGAATGCGATTTACTTTTTTGCATCCTTCATCAACGCTCAGGGCAGGGATGCAGCTGGTGCAACGAAAACCTCAGAAATCGGCTCATAATCCGATGATCAAACGTTTAGATCACATTGCTATTGGGATAAACAGCGTTGAAAAAGGACGTGATTTTTTTCTTTCCAAACTGGGTGCGAAAAGAATTGCCAGCGACAGAGACGAGCGTTTTAATTGCAGATACGATCGATTTGTTGCCGGGGATGCACGATTTGATCTTCTATACGATTTTCAACACAATTCATCAGGCGGCATTCCCGAAGGAGTTCACCACCTGGCTTTAGAGGTTGGCAACCTCTCTGAATCGATCCGGCAACTAGAGCATTTTGGTATTAAGCCCCTGGATGAGTGGTCAGATGCAAAAACTATTTTCTTGCCCCCTGATAAGATGTATGGCTGCCTGTGGGAACTCAGCCAATTATAGTTCCTAAATATTACGGGAGGGATGAATGGATTTCTCATACAGTCAAAACCAGATTCAGTTCCAGCTAAAGGCTAGAGAGTTTATTGAAAAGGAAATGGCGCCGAAAGTTGAAGAATATGACCGCCGATCGATATTTGACAAAAAGGCCTTTGCAAAATTCGGCGCACAAGGATTTCTGGGCGTAATTGTGCCGCAGAAATTCGGAGGATTAGGTCTGGGCACCATGGAATACTGTCTGTTAAGTGAAGAATTGGGCCGATTGAGCGCCGGCTATCATCACAATGGCATATTTCAGACCCAGAAAATGATAATGCGCCATGGGACCGAAGGCCAAAAAAACCGTTTTTTACCGGGCCTTGCAATCGGCAAACTCCATGCCGCCACCGCGATATCCGAACCCGGCGCCGGCTCCAGCTTCGCCAAAATCAAGACCTTTGCCCGGAAAACAAAGGACAGTTACATCTTGAACGGCGTTAAAAGCCACATCAATGATGCTGCGGAAGCCGATATCATGAACGTGCTGGCCCGAACTGAACGTGGCTTGACTATTTTTTTGCTCGCTAAAGAAACGCCGGGGTTTAAAATCAAACGAAAGCTCGATCCGATCGGACTCAGAGCTTCTCCGATTTACGAATTTGAATTAAAAGAAAGCCCTATCCCTAAAGAAAATATCCTGGGCCAAGAAGGTGAAGGGTTGTCGATTTTTATCGACACCTTCAATTTCAGCCGTTTGGGAAACGCCAGCGTATTTCTTGGAATGGCCAAAGCCGCCCTTGAAGAAGCCCTGATTTTTGCCGGTACGCGTGAGATAGGGAATCAAAATGTTGCCGATTTTCAGGGAATCCGCTGGATAGTTGCCGAATTGTATACTCAATTGGAGGCGGCGGAGCTTTTACGGAATAAAGCGGCAACCATAGAGAAAACTAAAGATTATTCTTCCTCCATCGCCTCAATGGCCAAGCTTTTCTGTGGTGAAGTAGCCGTTGAAACTATAATGGCGGCGATCAGGATAACCGGAAGCCATGGCTGTTATCGGGATAAACCGTTCGAACGCTGGTTACGGGATGCAAAAGCGCTGGAAATCGCCGGTGGGACTCCGGAAATTATGAAAAACCTTGTTGCGGATCAAATTCTAAAAAAAAGGAGGGGATAGTTTTGATAGAAGGTGTGTATTATGAGGAGTTTATACCGGGCAAAATATATCATTCGCCTAAAAGAACGATAACCGAAACAGACCTGATAAATTTTTCGACTCAATGCGGTTTTTTCGAACCTCTTTTTATGGATCAGGGATACGTGGAGACAGAATCGCCCTTTAAAAAGCGGATTGCGCCAGGCGCTTTGACATTTTCATTTGCAGAAGGCTTGACCCTGCTTTCTGGCATTCTCAATCACACCGGAATGGCCTTTTTGGGTATGGAATTGGCGGTTTTAAAACCTCTGTTTATAGGAGATACCATTTGCGTAGAACTGGAAGTCATTGAAAAGAGGGAGACTAAAAAGACAGATCGCGGAATTATCACGTTTCTTCATCGAGTGCAGAACCAAACGAACGAAACAATAATGCAATACAAGGTGAAGCGGATGATCAGACGTAGAGGCGACAACGCAAAAAATATCTAGATCACTATTGCGGTTATATCGTATAAGTCCTTTGTGCCGAAACAGGATGAACTCGTAAAAAGTCCATATTGCTCTCTAAATGACCATTTTGGGGCGTTTTGATAGATGATACTAAATTTCAAGAACTCGTCGTAACCTCCTCAAACAACTTGAAATTCTTAACGTACCATCGATCAAAACGCTTTATCCCAAAATGCTCAAAGTCGTTCGCAAATGACTTTTTACGA
>CAZSON010000253.1:0-4182 GCA_964608375.1 uncultured Desulfobacter sp.
GCAAAGCGCCCATAACCAGGCCTGACATCTGAAAACTGACACCTGATCATCGCTTCTCCCTGGGCCCTCATTTGAAGAAGTTGCTGAAATAGGAGATTGGATCGGTAACTCTTATTTTACCCTTGTCATAGGGCCTTTTCATCTGCGAAACAATCTGTGTCGCCTTTTTGGGGTTAAGACGCTCGGCATAATAGGAGAGTGATCTCGCTATTGAATCATCGGCGTATTTAACCTCTATCAACTCTTCCAGTTCTCCTTCTTTAACAATTACAAAATCAACTTCACGGCCTTCTTTGTCCCGGATATATCGCAGCTCATACCTATAGCCCTGGCCGTCTTCGAGATAGTGCAGTCGTTTCAGGAGCGATGTGGCAACCAGATTCTCAAAGCGGGCCCCTTCATCGCCCAGCACGTCACCATTATCGAAAAAGTAGACTTTGGGGGGTTTTCTTACCGCTCGCGGCAACGATTTTGTATAGGGCCTCACGCTGAATACCAGATACATTCTCTCTAACGTTTCCAGCCATGCCTTGGCCGTCTTGGGAGAGATTTCCAGATCTTTGGCAAGATTTGACACAGCGATCAGGCCACCCACCCTGTGCCGCAACAGGTCCAGGAATAGACCTAATAACTGGATGTCCCTTACCGGCTCCAGATCCCGGACATCTTCTCTCAGAACCCTGTCAAAGCGCTCCCGCCGCCATCGTCTCGCCATACGCTCATCATTCTCCAGAAACGGCTCAGGGAATCCCCCAAGCGTCATCAGACGTTCGAAAGCATCTTTTGGAGAAATTCCCTTTGGGATCTCATCAAGGGTGAAAGGATGTAGCCGCCAGTAATGGTATCTTCCCAATAGGGAATCACCGCCTCGACGATAGACATCAAGCCGCGCTGAACCCGTAATCAGGAATGTATGGAGATGGTGAGACACGTCATATATACCCTTGATCCAGCCCTTCCACTTGGGGAACTTGTGCAACTCGTCAAATATGAGCAGCGGATTATCCGTGCGCCACCTTTTCTTAAGGATATCCTGACGGTCTTCATCAAAATCCCAGTTAAGATACCGCCCATCAGGGTAATGATCGGCGAGGATGGCCTTTGCAAGGGTTGTTTTACCCACCTGCCGGGGACCCCCTACAAAAACCATCTTTCTTTTCAGGTCATCTAGAATATGGGATGTTATATAGCGCATATGTCTATTTGATACATAAATCCAAAATAGTCAAGGCTATTTTGGATTTTTCGTAAATATAGCCATCACCTTTCTGTCTTCAATTTTCTTGTTCTTTGCCAGTATTTCATGACAATCCTTGGCCACCCCTGACGGCGCAAAGCGCCCATAAACCACGCCTGACACCTGATCATCGCTTCTCCCTGAGCCTCTAAAAACCGCCTCCTTCAACTCCTTTATCCGCAGTTCCCGATTCACAAACAGCCTGTTGAACCGCTCCGGCTCCTTGTTCTTCTTTTCCAATTCTGTAGGTCAGGGTGTGAATGAGATCGATGTATCCGACAAAGAAAGACGCAATTCTGAGAATCAGGATGACGTCCTTCTCTTAAAACGATCATAAATGGATTGATTTGAGCCGAAGTTGTTGGTCTGTAAAGAGGTTTTCCTTTTACCCCAGCACTCTTTTGACGATAGATTTCACCGGTCCTTCGTAGCGTTTGACGATCATGACCGGGGTCTGGCTGTAACGGGCGACTTTTTCCGGAATTTCACCGAACAGAACACTGGAAAAGACCCCTTCGTTAGACGCCCCCAGGACGATCAGATCGTATTCCGCCGCTGCTCTGATCAGAGCGCTGGCCACTTTTTTACCGGTTAAAAGTCGGGTGCCTGCTTTGCCGGCCAGCCCGGTAAGCCGAAGGGTTTTATTAATCCATTGCCGGGCTGTTTCGCGCTCTTTCTGGTCGGCCTGTGGGGCTACAACATAGCAGCAGGTCACCACCGATTCATCGGCGTCATGGAAAAATCCGACGTATTCGGCCGCCAGGCTGACGTGGGGTCCACCGGCGGTGGGAATCAGGATACGATTCAGGGAAAGATCGCCGGTCAGTTTAACGGTAATCAGATCACAGGGCGCCTGTCGCACAACCCGGTCGGTAACTTCCCCCATAATGCGGTCCCGGGTGGAGGTATATCCTTTCCAGCCCATCAGAATCAAAGAAGCTTTTTCCGAATCCGCCGCCTGAATGATGCCGTCGGAGACCTGGTGAGCAATGCGAATTGCCGAACGGACCTCCACCCCCTGATCTTTGCCGTGCTGGATCGCTTCTTTTAAAAGGGGCGTCTTGTGATGAACAAAACGCATACCCTCATGGGTGGGCAGATGGATCGGAATATTGATGACCGCCAGCACCACAATTTCACCGCCGTATGATTTTGCAATCGGGATCGCAAAGTTCATCAGCGAAATAATGTTGTCGGGGTTTGAAATCGGGATCAGAATTCGATAACTATAAGGACTCTCTTTTTTGGACTGCTGCACTTCGAGAACCTGCGGCCTATCGGCGGCAGTGACCTTTTCAAAGTAGATAAAATAAATAAAAAGCCCCAGAATGATCCATCCGACAGCGATATACCATGCCCGGGGGTCGAAATTGAACTGGTAAACCGCCAGAAACAGATTAAGCAGGATGGCGGCAATCGGCGTTGCCGGGTATAGTGGTACGCGAAACCCGCCTTTTAATTCGGGAAATTTGCGGCGCAGCGCAATAAGCGACAGGTTTACCAGCGTAAAGGTCAACAGAAACATAACGCTCGCTGCAGACCCGATGACCTGGATCGGAAAGAGCAGCGCCATTACTAGTACGATTGCGCCGGTGACGGCAATGGCGATATGCGGCGTGCGGCGTTTGGCATGAATCGTGCTCAACGACAGCGGCAGCATTTTATCGCGACTCATTGAAAAGGCCACCCGGGATGAAGCTAGAATGGTGGCGTTTAGAGCCGAAATGGTCGACAGCAGACCGCCGAAGATAATCAGAGCGACGCCAAAAACCGGCATGAAATTCTCCGCAGCTTTGGCAATGGCCGTTTCCTGATAGCGTCCCAGAAACTGCCAGGATTTTCCTGATTCGGGCTGAATCGCGCCTATACTGACAAGCAGCACCAGCAGATAAATAGAAACGGTGACGGATAGCGAGATCAGCGTGGCCCGGGGAATGGTTTTCTCCGGAGCCTTGATTTCTTCGGCAAGCGTGGCAATCAGATCATAGCCTTCAAAGGCGATGAAGGTCAGCCCCATGGCAATTACCACCCCGCCTGTGCCGTTCGGCATAAACGGCTTAAAACTTGATGCCGCTGCGGCCGGCAGGTGAAATATCTGCCGCAGTCCGTACATGATGAAAACGCCAAGGATGATAATTTTGGCCATGGTGATCACGTTCTCAACGCTTCCGGTCAGCGCAGTTCCGCGCATGTTGATGAGAATAAAGCTTATGCTGACCAGCACAGTCATGATCAGGGCCGGCGCCTGATGTCCGGCGATTGCAAATACAAAACCTGAAAAGGATGAAAAATAATGCTGGAAAAATTCCCAGAAATAACTGCCGAAGCCGAGGGCATAAAGCGCACATGCGATGATATAGCAAAACCAGAGCATCCAGCCTGCGGCAAATCCTGTCGGACCGGGAAAGGCTTTTATGATGAACGCATAGCCGCCTCCTGATTTTGGATAGGCCGAAGCCAGCTCGGCGTAACTGAGCGCGGTCAGGAGAGTGACCAGCCCGTTGAGGAAAAAGGCGAGCAAAGCGGCAGGACCCGCTTCCCCGGCCGCAATTCCGGTCAGAACGAAAATACCGGCGCCGATCATCGCCCCGATGCCGATCATGGTGGCGTCGAAAAGTCCCAGTGCTCGGGCAAAGGTAACCTCAGCTTCGGGATGGGAATTTTCCCCGGAGGTGTTCATTGACATATTTGACCTTCTTTTGTCTTAGCCGGCCAAAATTTAAACCGGCCGATTGCAATGCCCAATCGATGGCGGCCGAAACAGGTTGAAGCACCGCTTTGCAGCAAAGCCTCCGGCATCATTCCACCGTCCATGGCGCAGGAAACCGCAAACGGGGTATGATATTTTGTCGGGTTCGGGATATGATCGGGCGTGAGCAGGCTGAGTGCTTTTTTTATGCGGGGTTTTTATAGAGAAATCACAATTGGGTGTCAAGGGAAAAGAC
>CAZSON010000254.1:0-4180 GCA_964608375.1 uncultured Desulfobacter sp.
GTCGGAGCCGCTCTGACCGGCATGCGTCCGGTGGTAGAAATCATGTTTATCGATTTTACCACCGTGTGCATGGATATGATAGTCAATCAGATGGCCAAGATGCATTATATGTTCGGCGGCAAAGGGCGAGTTCCAATGGTGCTGCGTACTAATCTCGGTGCCGGACGCGGTGCCGCCGCTCAGCACTCGCAGAGCTTTCATTCAGTATTCATGCATATACCGGGATTGTATGTGGCCGTGCCATCAACGCCATACGACGCTAAAGGGTTACTGATTGAATCCATTCACAATGATAACCCGGTGGTGTTTGTTGAGCACAAGCGACTATACAATACCGTGGGCCCGGTTCCAGAGGAGAGCTATCGTATCCCCTTGGGCAAGGCCGACATCAAACGTGTGGGCCGGGACATCACAATTGTAGCCACACATGCTATGATAGTAGAGGCGCTTGCCGCAGCAGAACATATGGCAGCAAAAGGAGTTGAGGTTGAGGTCGTTGATCCAAGAACCTTAACCCCGCTGGATACGGGCACTATACTCAACTCGGTCAAGAAAACCGGGCGCTTGCTGGTAGTCGACGAAGACAATAAGATCGGCGGGGTGGCAGCGGAAATTTCCGCCGTTGTGGCCGAAGAGGCTATTTATTACCTCAAAGCACCGATCATTCGAAACTGTTCTCCGGACACGCCGGTTCCTTTCTCACCACCGTTAGAGAAGGCATACATGTTCGGCAAAGAGAGAATATTGGAGTCAATCAACCGCTTAATGGCATTTGCCTGATAGAGGGGACACAGTATGGCCACAGAAGTTGTCATCCCGATTCTAGGCATCACCGTTGAGACCGGGGTTATTGTTGAATGGCTGAAAAATGAGGGTGACCCGATTGAAAAGGGGGAAAGCCTCTTTGTCGTTGAAATGGATAAGGTGACCACCGAAGTGGAATCGCCGGCCACGGGCATTTTGTCACGAATTCTTTTACCCGTAGGACAGAAAGTTTCGGTATTAACAGTTGTTGCTGTTATCACCGAACCGGGTGAAAAACTTCCTGTGGAATATGAAAGCGCCTCCGATGAGGTAACTGCGGTCGAGCAGGCTGAAGAGGAACCCTATGATGGGCGGGCCGAATCAGCAGCCGATCTTGCTGTACGGAGGGTATCGGCGCTTGCCTCGTCGGATGAGCCGGTTCGAATCATCCCAATGGCCAGAAAGCTTGCAATGGAAAAAGGAATCGATATTGGGAACATAACAGCCACCGGTCCCGACTGTGTGATTCTTTTGCGTGACGTTGAAACGGCTTTGTTAAAAACTGCTCCCAAAGCCTCTACGATGGCCAAACGCTATGCCGAAAACAAAGGAATATCTCTTAAAGGGCTTAAGGGATCCGGCGTACGGGGTCGGATCATGCGTTATGATATACAACAGACCTTGAGAGACGCAAAAACACCTGCATTAGGCAAGATCATTCCGATGGACAGTATGCGCCGAACGATTGCCCGCCGAATGTCCGAAAGCGCATTTACAGCTCCACATAGTTATTTCTTTTGCGATGTCCATCTGGACCCACTGTTAAATTTCAGGAAGGAATTGCTGACAGAATTCGAAGAACAATTCGACTCACGACCGTCCATAAATGACTTTCTTATTAAGGCAGTGGCATTGAATATCGTCTATTTTCCGATCTTGAATGCCACCATTCGAGACCAAGAAATCCATATTCAACCGAATATAAACATCGGCCTGGCAGTGGCGTTGCCGGACGGTCTCATTGTCCCCTCGATCGTCAATGCTGATAAAGTTGGGTTAGCAGAGATCACCCTTCAGCGCCTTGACCTGGTAAAACGAGCTATTCTCAGCAATTTAACACTGGACGAGCTTGAAAGGGGAACATTTACAATATCCAGCCTTGCCCAGTACGACATCACGCATTTCACGGCGATACTGAATCCTCCCCAAAGTGGCATCTTAACGGTGGGTAAAGCCAAAGATGAGCTTTATATGGAAGAAGGTGAAGTGAAGGTGCGCAAAATTATCACGCTAGGGCTTTCGGTAGATCACCGTGTAATTGACGGTGTGGTTGCTGCCGACTTTCTGCAAAACCTGAAACGGAAAATGGAGAAACCGGCTTTCACATTTTTGCATTCTAGATGAACCGGGAATAAATGATGTATGATCTGGCGGTTATAGGGGGAGGTCCCGGCGGATATACAGCCGCCATCCGGGGTGCTCAGCACAGGCTTAAGGTTTTATTGATTGAAAAAGACTCTCTTGGGGGCACCTGTCTTAACCGAGGCTGCATTCCAACCAAAAGTTTCGTTTATGACGCTAAACTGCTACATGCAGCCAAAAACTCATCAGTCCTAACAGGCACTTCAACTCTGTCGATCGATTTAGGTAAAATGGTCGCCCGCAAGAGACAAATCGTTAAAAAAATGGTGGGCGGTCTGAAAACAGTCATCCAGAGTCACCGGATCGATCTGATTCAGGGCAGGGGAGTATTGAATGCCCCGGGATGTGTAAGTGTCCATCTGGCAGATGGCTCTTTTCGGCATTATCAGGTCGCGAATATTATCCTGGCCATAGGATCACGGCCGGCGCATGTCGCTTCCCTTGAGGTGGATGGTCATTTTATACAAACCACGGATGAAGCACTGGATTCAGAGAGTATTCCAGAAAAACTGATTATCATCGGAGGCGGCGTTATCGGGATAGAAATGGCATCCATCTATTTGAACTTAGGTTGCAAGGTGACCCTTGTAGAATTGCTGTCCGATATCCTGATGAATGAAGACCGGGAAATACGGAGGGCTATGCGAATACTCCTTGAGCAGCGCGGAGCAAAGATCCATCTCAAATCCAAGGCAAAGGACGTTATGGTTTCCGGCAATGAAGTAAAGCTTTTTATCGAAAACGAATCTGGCAAAATCAATGCTATCAATGCCGATCGAATCCTCGTAGCCGTGGGTCGAAGGCCGGTTCTGGAAGGTATTGATCCCGAGCGTCTGGGCATCGAAACGGAGGGCCTATTTGTTAAAGCCAACTCACGGATGAAGACCAGCCTGCCGGGTGTGTATGCGATCGGTGATTTAGTGGGAGGAATGATGCTGGCCCACAAGGCATCAGCCGAAGCCGAGATTGCGGTGGGTGACATTCTCGGAGCTAACAAAAATTTCAGACCGGAGCATGTACCTCGGTGTATCTGGGGTCTGACCGACATTGGAGCTGTCGGATTTACCGAAGAAGAAGCAATGGAGTCGAGGCGTAAGATAAAAATCGGCAGATTCCTTTTTTCTAACAATGGATCTGCTCAGGCCATGGGAGATGCAAAAGGATTTACCAAAGTTATTGGAGATGCAAATACCGGTGAAATCCTGGGAGTCCACATTCTGGGGGAACATGCCACCGACCTGATCGGAGAAGCGGTGATCGCCATGACAATGGAGTCCGCTGTGGAGGATCTGGCGGAAGCGATAAGGCCTCACCCTACTCTGAGCGAAACGGTTATGGAGGCAGCAATGGACTGGAACAATCTGGCCATACATTCACTTAAAAAGCAATAACTACTTTCATACATAAAATAAGGAACCTCTAATTATGGAAAAAGTTACCGAAGGCGTTTTTGCTGAAACCAAATTGAGAGGCTGTGACCCTGGATATGTGGTTACCTCCGATGGGGTTGTGGTTATCGATACCCCGCAACTTCCGACAGCTGCCGTTAAAATGCGGGATGTAGCTGAAAAACACGGACCTATCCGATATCTCATCAATACCGAACATCATGTGGATCATATTTTCGGCAACTATTTTTTCCGCGGCGCCGGTACGGTGATTTCCCATGTCGAAGTCTACAATGAGTTTATGAAAATCACTCCTGAAATCAACCCTTACGAATACGCCAAAGAAGCACTGCCCACCGATGATCCCGAAGGCGATGTGCTTTTTCCTGATGAGAAAACGTATTTCAACGATATGAACAAGCCGACAATCACTTTTGAGGGGAAAATGACGCTGCGCTTGGGGGATACGACGTTCCAAATGATCAGCACTCCGGGTCACACACCGGGACAGATAGCTGTATATGTACCAAATAAAAAGGTCGTGTTCACCGGCGATACTATCTTCAACGGCGTCCAGACCTGGCACTATGCTTCTGACATTGAGCAATGGATTAATTCTCTCAACA
>CAZSON010000255.1:0-4170 GCA_964608375.1 uncultured Desulfobacter sp.
TCGAGCCTACCGGCAAAGAAGAGGGATTCAAAAAACCCTCATGGTGGTTAAACCCACCTCTACCCGGTCGGTTTAAAGCATTGCATGAAAAAAAGGAGACAAATATGGCATTAGAAATTCTGATTCTGGACGATGAGGCCATTGTGGGAGAGCGACTCAAGGCAGCGCTGGAAAAACAGGGACATCGCGTTGAGGCATTTATCAATCCGATTCGCGCTTTGGAGCGAATAGATAGCAAAATGTTTGATATCGTAGTGACCGATATTCGTATGGATGATATGGATGGGATTGAAATTCTGGAACGGGTGCAGGCAAAAAGCCGGCGGACCAAAGTGATCATAATTACCGGCTATGCAACACTGGAAGTGGCCAGAGAATCTTTAGCCAAGGGGGCTTTTAATTTTATCGCCAAACCCTTTAAACTAAAAGAGATGAGGGATGCCATCGATAAAGCGATGGCCGCTTTGTCGACCGAAGACCAAAAGTCACCGGACGAGCATACGTCTTAGCTATCCTTTGATTCACAGGTTGCATCGAAACCGGCTGAACTGAGGGCCATACAAAGCAAAGGGATATTTGATCATGTCTATGCTAAAAACACTGATTGCGATAGATGCCGATCTCGCATCCGGTTTGGCCATCCGTTATGCCTGTCAACTGTCAAAGCGGATGACGATGGAATTGCGGACCATTCATGTGCATGAACCGGATGAACAGGGGCAGTCACCCGGCACCGGATGGGTGAGACAAACGTGGGAGGAGACGGTGGTTCGGATAAACCAGGATAAAATCACCCGAATGGTCAAAACGGAAAAAGCCACCTGCCCCGATCTGGAAGATCCGAAGGTTGTTTCCGGAGAGCGAGACATGCAAATCCTGCATGAATTGCAGCTAAACAGATATGATCTGTTGGTAGAGGGTATCTTACACGCGTTTGAACCCGATGGGTTTTTAAAAAAAATCGATTCCAGCCTGTATCAAAATCTTCCTTGTCCGGTGCTTTTGGTTAAAAACCTGGTAAGTCTGGAAAAAGGTATTCTCCTTTTGGGAGGAGAAGAAGAACTGATGATGTGTATGCCCATTTTTTTTAAGATTTTTAAAGAGGTGCCATTTGCACCGGATCTCCTCTGCTGCCAATTTTCAAAAAAAGAATCATCCAGGGAGGCAAAAGAGCTTCAGCATTCGAAAGTGATTGTTCAGGAACTTGAAGAGACACTTTCCGTTCAAGGAAAAACATCGGGGAACATCCGAACGATACGGGGAACCCCCACATCATTGAGCCCGTATGTGCAGGACTATGGCCTGGTCATTTCACCTGCTCCAAAGGTGAAAAGTCCGCTTGCAGATCTGCTGAGCCGCTCCCCATCCCCGATGCTTCTCTGCCGATTTTAAACAACCGATCGTTAGCGAGAGGTAATTATGCGAATCCTTTTTGTCGTTGACCAGAACCGATACAGCGCTCGGATCATCCCCCAGGTTGTCCGTTTGGCTATGAACACTTGGTCTGATATCACTCTTTTGGGTGTCCAGCCAAAAGTAAACACTACAAAGAATAAATCGGCGACAACTCCCGGTTGGCGCGATCTAGACCGCTCTTTTATCGCCACTTTACACGAGTATCGGGAGGCTTTTTTTAGCTGTTTTCAAGACCAGACATCGCCTTACTCGCAGTTGAAATATGACTACCAGGTCGTTGAGGTACAAAGAGGTGTTTATGAGGAATTATTCGTAGGACACAGCAGCCAAAAGAATTTCAGCGTACGCCTGAGACCGGGAAACCCGTCCAGAGAAATTTTAGCAGAATCCAGAGAGCAAGAAAGCGATCTCATTGTTCTTGGGTGCGATCATCAAAAGGCATGTCGCTGGGAAGAATGGGGGAGCATTCCTAAAAAAGTGGCCACAGAGGCTGCCTGTTCAGTGCTGATAGTGAAAAAAGAAAAAAATATTCAAAAGATCCTCTGCTGCCTGGATCACGACCGGGTCAGCCAGGAATCTCTGGAAATGATCAACCAGATGGTGACTCTTTTCCAGGCGGAACTGGATATTGTGGCTTTAACTGAAAGCGACAGCATGCAGGAAAATGTTGAACGAAAACTGGACTGGATCCTGAAATATTACGCAGCCCGCAAGATTAGGCCATGGATAGAACTGGTGCCGCTCTCCTCGCTCGAGAAGTTTATTTCCAGAGAAGCACGCTGGGGTCTTATGGCGCTATGGATCGGAGAAAAATCCATTTTGCAAAAAGTGTTCTCAAGGAAAACCGTAGACCGGTTAATCCATGCAAGCGATTCATCGGTTCTGATTCTCAGGTAAATTGAAGCGAAGATGGAAAATAATCGATCATGAGATCTTTTTTGCCAAATACCAACTTACAGATTAAATTCAAACTTTTAACCTATCTGGGTATCCTGATATTTCTCATAAATATCCTTGTCGTCTATTATCAAATGACGAACCTGAACCACCGTCTGCAGAATCTTGAGCTCGCAGAGGATTTTCATAATACCGTTCAGGAGGTCAGAAGATATGAAAAAAATTTTTTGCTTTACCACGACAAGGAGAGCATTACGTCTAACCAGTATTATCTTCAGCAAGCTCAAAAGCTGTTTTTAAAAATATTAACTCAATTTAAAAAATCCTCTGCTAAGAAAGAGATCGGTCACATAAGCGAAGCTCTCGAGAAATATAGCTCATACACACGGTTTTACAAAATATCGGATACTGCCAATCTGGATCAAAATATTGAAAATGAGATTCGTTCTGCAGGAAAACAAGTCATCGATACCGCGGCCATTCTGTTGAAACTGGAGCGGCGACATATTGCCAAAGCCGCTCAAAATGCATTGCAATGGCCGATAATTTTCATGGGAGCCGTTTTGCTTCTTTTTATACTTGGCGCCCGAAGTGTCACCACTAAAGTGGTCAGGCCGTTGACACTAATTGAACGAGCAACCGAAAAGGTGGCCGGGGGTGATTTCAGCACGATTGAGCACTCCGGAAAAAATGAGAGTCAGGTGGACCATTTGGTGGTTGCCTTCAACCGGATGGCGCAGGAGTTGGAAGCACGAGAAGAACAGGTGATCCAGTCCCGCAAAATTGCCTCGCTAGGAACTTTGGTTTCCGGTGTTGCACATGAATTAAACAACCCGATCAACAATATCGTTTTGACCGCCGATGTACTCAATAAAAAAAAGGAGATCTCTGAGGGAAAACGGGCGCTTTTGGTAGATGATATCCTCAAACAATCGCTTCGAGCCAGTGAGATTGTCAAAAATCTTCTAGAATATTCTCGCGCTGAAACATCTGCTTATAAAAAATTGGATATCGTCGGTCTTTTGCGGGAAACCATACATATTGCTAAAAATCACATGGCGATGTCACATGTTAAGCTGCATGACAAGATGACGAGCAATTTACCAAAAATCAATGGAAACCGTCAGGGTCTGCAGCAGGTATTTTTAAACCTGCTGACCAATGCGGTTCATGCCATGGATCATGGGGGTGACCTGACTATCAGGACGAGTTTCGGAAAAAATAATAAAATCAAAGTAGAAGTCGAAGACACCGGAACGGGGATATCAGAAGATAACCTGCCCCATATTTTTGATCCTTTTTTCACCACTAAAGATGTAGGAAAGGGAACCGGTTTGGGCCTGTCGGTGAGTTTTGGAATTATCAAAAAACACGGCGGGCAGATTTCGGTAAAAAGCAAGGTGGATCAGGGGACCACCTTTACTGTCTTATTGCCGGTCTATGAAGAGAAAAAAAATGTTTAATAGCTGCTTCGTTTGATGCTGATTGATCGAGGGATATCCATTTTGCTAGTGACGTTTGCCGATTAAGAGAAAGGACTGGATATGTTTTGGTACATCTACTTGCCGATTGCGCAACATAGCGTCTTGTTGCC
The DNA here is from genome assembly GCA_964608375.1 of uncultured Desulfobacter sp. Lineage (GTDB taxonomy): Bacteria > Desulfobacterota > Desulfobacteria > Desulfobacterales > UBA2156 > UBA2156. The sequence goes on from CAZSON010000255.1 coordinate 3,908, forward strand.
GGAAATTGTTGGATTGGGCTTTTTTGTCGGGCTGTTATCCGGTCTTTTTGGAGTAGGTGGCGGCTTTCTGATGACCCCACTTCTGATCATGCTTGGCATTTCACCGACCGTGGCAGCAGCTTCTGATTCCAACCAAATCGTAGCGGCTTCCGCCTCGGGCACCTATGCCCATTATCGGTTGGGAAATGTGGACTTTAAGATGGGTATGTTTTTGCTGATCGGCGGCGTAATTGGCGGCACCGGCGGGGTTCAGATCATCAAAG
>CAZSON010000256.1:0-4154 GCA_964608375.1 uncultured Desulfobacter sp.
CCCGGTGATTGTGATCCTGCTTGTTGCGGCAGTTGGCTATGCTTTGCGTCCCGCAGCTATTGTTCAGCCGATCCAGTTTAGTCACAAAGCCCATCTGGAAAGCGAACCGCCGGAAGGGCAGGAGAAGATCACCTGCAAGGTATGTCACAAATATTACGACACCCGCACGGTGGCCGGGAGACCCTATATCAAAACCTGTCTTTCCTGTCATACGACATCTGAAAAAGAGATAGAAAAAAAACCGGAGCTTGGCAAGCTCCTCGAATTCGGCAAAAAGGGGGAGGAAATCCGCTGGAAAAGAATTTACGATCTTCCCGATCATCTCTTTTTTTCCCACCGGCGACATACACGCGTTCATCAAACGGTGGCAGGGGCGGAATCCTGGGATAAGGCGCAGCAAGAGCGGGACAGCAAAGAGGTTTCAGAGCCGATCAAGTGTGAGATATGTCACGGCCCGATGGCGCAGGCGGCCACCCCGCCACCGTATCCGCTCAATGATATCACCATGGAGTTTTGTTTAGAGTGTCATAAACGTGAAAATGTCACCGTAGATTGTAATGCCTGTCACCATTAACCGGACAGCAGACCATCAAAACGGATGATCCAAGAATTTTTTAACAGGAAATTCCAGATATGAAATTTTCCAGACGGCGTTTTTTGCAACTGATGGGGGGCACCGCCGCTACCGGCCTGGCCGCAACCGCGTCCAGTTTGGACCTGATGCCGACATCGGGGGCGGAGCCCAAAAAATGGACCAATGCGGTAGAAGAGTGGATCCCCGCGCTTTGCCAGCAGTGCCCGGGAGGTTGCGGGCTAAGCGTACGGGTGGTCGATGGCCAGGCGGTCAAGATTGAGGGCAATCCTCTGTACCCCATTAACCGGGGCGGGATATGCATGAAAGGACACGCCGGGCTTCAGGACCTTTACAACCCTGACCGCCTTTCCGGACCGATGAGACGCAAAAGAGGCTCTCAGCACTGGCAACCGATTAGCTGGGAAGAGGCGACACAGCTTGTGGTGGACCGTCTTAAAAGCTTGCGACAACAGGGAAAAGCACACAGCCTGATGATATTGGGCGGCCAGTACCGCGGCTATCGGGATCGGCTCTGGAGACGATTTGCAAAGGCCTATGGCACGCCCAACTACATTCGAAATCGCTGTTTTGAGCCGGAAAAAGCGGCAAAAGCTCATTTTTTAATGCAGGGGCTAACCCGGCCGCTGGGATATGATTTAAGAGAGACCAATTTCCTTCTGTCCTTCGGTTGCAATTTATTAGAATCTTGGATATCGCCGGTTTACCAGCTGGCCGCTTACGGACACCTGCGGCAGGGGCGCGCGGGCCAGCGCGCCCGCATCGTTATGATCGATCCGCGCCTTTCGATGACAGCGATCAAAGCCGACTCCTGGATTCCGATCAAGCCGGGAACCGATGGCGCTCTGGCTCTGGGAATGGCTGCGGTGATTATTCGCGAAGGGCTCTATGACCGGCAATTTGTTCAACGCCATACCTTCGGCTTTGAAGACTGGATCGATGCAAGCGGTGCAAAACAGAGCGGTTTTAAACGCCTCGTTGTCGAGGAGTACAATCCCCTTCAGGTAGCCGATCTCACCGGTGTCCCGGTGCAAACCATCTTCAGTCTGGCCAGGGAATTTGCGACCCAAAAGCCAGCCCTGGCCCTTGGAGAGCGCGGACCGGCTTTTCATCCCAACGACATTTACACCCGCATGGCCATTCACAGTTTAAACGCCTTAACCGGAAACATCGGCAAGCCGGGAACCTGCTTCGTGCAGGGGCAAGTCCCGCTGACCGCCTGGGAGCCGGTCAAAGAAGATGATGCGGCCCGCCAGACCGGCGCGATGCCCAGGATAGATGGCGCCGGTGAAGGTAAATATTATCTGGCCTCCGATGTGATGGAACAGATACCGCAGCATATCCTTGAAGCCAAACCGTATGCGACCAACGCTTTGTTTTTATTTCATACAAACCCGCTGTTTTCACATCCTGACAAGAAATTATTTGCCCGGGCGTTTAAAAAGATTCCGTTCATCGTCAGTTTTTCTCCCTTTCTGGATGAAAGTTCACAGTATGCCGATCTGATTCTCCCTGATCACACCTATCTGGAACGCTGGCAGGACGACTCAGTGACTCACCAGGCCGGTTACACCCTGTTCGGTATCAGCCGGCCGGCGGTAAAACCGCTGTACAAAAGCCGGGATACGGTTGACGTCCTCCTGGAAATTTGCCGAGGATTAGGCGAACCCTTGCAGAGCGCCTTTCCCTGGGAGACTTATGAAGATATCCTGTATGAAGGCGCTCAGGGACTGTTTGAATCCGGCCGGGGCTATGTAATTGCCGGGCCGGCCAAAGAATCGTTTCGCCAGATCATGGCGCGACAGGGCTATCGGGCGCCTGAATTTGAATTTTTTGACGACTTCTGGGAAGCGTTGCTGGCCCGGGGAGCATGGTGGGATCCGCATGATTCTTATGGCGCCCCAAGGCGGATGTTCAAGACCCGTTCGAGAAAGTTTGAATTTTATTCTCAGAATTTGAAGAAGGAGCTGGAAGCAGCGGCCCGCCGGGCCGGACAAGAAGGCCGCTTGCCTGCTGATTGCGCCTTAGAGGCAATCTTGCAAGCGCAGGGCCTTAAGGTGCGTGATGAGCGTCTTTTTCTACCGCATTTTGAGCCGAAGCCAGAAGACGGCGATAAGAAGCAGTATCCTTTCCTGCTGAATACGTATAAACTCATGTCCTATGCCGGTAGCGCCGGCGCCAATCAACCCTGGTTGCAGGAAAACCTGGCGGTGCACGTAAAAGGCAAATGGGATAGCTGGGTTGAGATCAATCCCCAAACGGGTCAGAAGATGGGGATCGAAGATGGCGATTGGGTCTGGCTGGAATCTGCCAAAGGCTGGCTGAAGGTCAAGGCCAGGTTGTATGCCGGAACAGCGCCGGACATGGTAAATATTCCGGTGGGTCAAGGGCACCTGGCTTACGGACGATGGGCTAAAGGCCGGGGCGTTAACCCCAACGACCTCATTATCAACAAAAACGATACATTAAAAGGGATCGGCGTATGGACAATGACACGGGTACGGATAAAAAAGATTTAGGCTTGGGGCGCAAAAAAGAAAAACTGCACCTGTGGGGAATGGTCATCGATCTGGACCGCTGTACCGGCTGTCAGGCCTGCGTGATTGCCTGTAAGGCGGAAAACAACATTCCCTTCGTCGGACCGGAGCAGACCAAGATGGGGCGGGATATCCGCTGGATGCAGATGATTACCGAAACCGATGGTGAATATCCCGCAGTGAAAACCCGGTTTATTCCCCGTCCGTGCCTGCAGTGTGACGATCCACCCTGTACATATGTTTGTCCGGTGCACGCCACCTACCGGAATCCCGAGGGGATTGTAGCCCAGATATATGCGCGCTGCATCGGGTGTCGATTCTGTATGGCGGCCTGTCCGTATACCGCCAAGTATTTCAACTGGTATCACTTTAAAACGCCAAAAGTCATGCATCGCTATAACCCGGATGTTTTGGTGCGTCCCCGGGGGGTGGTAGAAAAATGTACCTTCTGCCATCATCGTCTGCAAAAAGCCAGGGATCAGGCGGCCTATGAAGGGCGCATGTTCAGAGCCGAGGAGTACATTCCGGCGTGCGTGGAAAGCTGCCCGAGTCGGGCGATCTATTTCGGAGACCTGAAGGATCCAAAGAGCGAAGTGGCAAAACTGTCCGAAAGCCCACGGGGATTTCGGCTGATGGAGGATCTCGGAACCCGGCCCAAGGTCATTTACCTATCGGAAGGAGAAAAGCATGAACTTGCCTGAACCGACCCTGGCGGAAAAACACGATGCTCTTTTAAAACCGATCATGAGCTCGGGGAAAGGCTTTTTCATCACCGTCGGCATTCTTTTGGCCTTTATCATTTGGGGCGCATATGGTTACAGCCTGCAATGGCGCTATGGTTTGGGGGTTACCGGACTGAACGTACCGGTATCATGGGGATTTTACATCACCAATTTTGTGTTTTTTATCGGCATCAGCCATGCCGGGACATTGATTTCGGCGATCCTGCGGATATCCCAGGCCGAGTGGCGCCGCCCGATTACCCGCATGGCGGAAGTGATCACGGTGATGGTGCTCTTCATCGG
>CAZSON010000257.1:0-4144 GCA_964608375.1 uncultured Desulfobacter sp.
ATGCAACCGGCAATCGGGCAGACCAGGGAACAGAGGGAACATCCAGAGCAGCGTTTTTTTGTAACCCGATAGGGCCGGTCGACCGCTCGGGTGATGGCCTGATAGCCACCATCCCTGCACGACCTAAAACACCGGTCACACCGAACGCATTTGGTCGGGTCGATGTCTGCGATAAGACGGCTTTCTTTATCAAGCTTGGCAAGAGGAACCAGCTTTTTGAGCGATACCCCTGTCATGTCAGAAATACTTGAAAACCCCCTTTTTTTCATAAATCCGTAAAGCCCTGTCTTCAAATCCTCAATGATGGCAACCCCGTGCATCATCACTGCCGTGCAGATCTGCACAGTGGAGGCCCCCAGCAGGATAAATTCGGCTGCATCCTGCCAGGTGGAAATCCCACCGATTCCTGAAATAGGCACCGGCACCGCCTCTGAGATGGCGGCAACGGCTTTTAGAGCAATCGGTTTGATCGCCGGTCCGGAGAGCCCGCCATGCGTGCTGTAGCCGACCACACTGGGAAAAGGCACCAGCGTTTCAAGGTCTACCCCGGTTATGGCAGCGACCGTATTGATGGCAGAGATGGCGCCCGCTCCGGCATCTGCACACGCCTTTGCTATCTGTCCGATGTCCGTAACATTGGGCGTCATCTTCGCAATGACCGGAATTTCCACCGACTCTGAGGCCCAGGCGGTGACTCTTTCCGCCAGTTCTTTATCCTGTCCGATAGCCGCACCCATCCCCCGTTCCGGCATGCCGTGGGGACAGGACATGTTCAGCTCGATCATTCCCGCGCCTGCCGCTTCACACTTTTTGGCCAGGCGTTGCCAACCATCGGGTTTACCGGCGTCATCCATAATGCTGGCGATAACACAGTGTTCGGGGTATTTTTTTTTGAGCGCTTCAATTTCTTCAAGCCATACCGAAAATTCCCGATCGGTTACAAGTTCGATGTTCTCCAAGGCATAGGTCTGTTTTGGGTCGGATTTTTGGTTCTGAAAATTCAAGGCGGCCAGCCGGGGAGTTACATTGACGATCGGTTTTGCATCTTCAACCAGGGTTTTTGTGACAGCCCCGGCCCATCCGGCCCTAAAGGCCCTTCCAATCATCTTTCCGGTGGCAGCCGGCGGGGCGGAAGACAGGATAAAGGGGTTTTTGAATCTTACCCCGCAAAAATTAACACTCAGGTCCACTTCGGCTTCATTTCTCACGGCCCAAAGCTCCTTATTTCCAGCAATTGTCTACGAGAGAAAGTCGATCATCTCTTCATAGGTTTCCGGGCGACGATCCCGGTAAAATTGCCAGATGTTTCGGACCTCCCGGATCATTTCAAAATCAAGATCCGCCACCAGCAGCTCATCATTGTCCCGGCAAGCCTCCGCGACGATCTGGCCCTTTGGATCACAAAAATAGCTGGTTCCATAAAATTCACCGATATCCCAGGGTTGCTCATGACCGACCCGGTTGATGGCGCCAACAAAGTATCCGTTTGCAACCGCATGGGCCGGTTGCTCCAATTTCCAGAGGTATTCGGAGAGACCGGCGACGGTGGCCGAAGGGTTAAAAATAATTTCTGCACCGTTGAGGCCCAGAATTCGCGCTCCCTCCGGGAAATGGCGGTCGTAGCATATATAGACTCCGACCTGGCCATAAGCAGTTTCGAATACCGGGTAGCCGAGGTTACCGGGTTTGAAGTAGAATTTTTCCCAAAAACCTGGATGGGTATGGGGGATATGGCTTTTTCTGTATTTTCCCAGATAGGCACCATCGGCATCCAAAACCGCTGCGGCATTGTAATAGACGCCGGTCATTTCCTCTTCATAGATCGGAACGATCATAACGATCCCGTATTTTTTGGCCTGTTCCTGCATGAGTTTTATTGTGGGGCCATCGGGTATTTTTTCTGTCAGGCTGTACCACCGGGTTTCCTGTTCAGCCGGAAAATAGGGGCCATAAAAAATTTCCTGAAAACATAGAATCTTTACGCCCTTTTGACTCGCTGTATCGATGAATTGAAGATGTTTTTCGATCATTGACGCTTTGATTTTTTCCAGGGGCTGATCTCCAGCCAGATCACATTTTGCTTGTATCAAACCACATCTGATTGTTCGTGACATCCGCATTCCCTCCTGTTATAAAATTTATGGGTAAACTTTGGCCATTTACATATAGACTGTTTACCTTCAGCAATATTCTCCATCTTGGCAAGTCTTGCCATCTCGCGGTGAGCCATTTTCTATTTGGTTCCAAAAATTTTATCGCCGGCATCGCCCAGGCCCGGTAAAATATAACCGATATCGTTTAGCTTTTCATCTATTGCAGCGACATAAACCTCCACATCCGGATGGGCTGATTCCACCCGTTTTATTCCTTCAGGGGCCGCAACCAGGAATATGCCTTTGATCTGATTGCAGCCGTCCTTTTTTAAAAGGTCAATGGTCGCACACAAGGTCCCGCCTGTGGCAAGCATCGGATCGAGTATCAACGCAATCCGTTCATCAAGCCGACTCGCGGTTTTGACATAATACTTGATCGGTTCGAGGGTTTTTTCATTTCGATACAGACCGACAACACTCACTTTGGCCGAAGGGATAAGATCCAAAACGCCGTCCATCATCCCCAAGCCGGCTCGTAGAATGGGCACTACGGTTATTTTTTTGCCCTTTATCCGTTCAACCTGCACCGACCCGGCCCATCCCTTGATCGTACGGGTTTCGGTTTGAAGATTCTTGGTGGCCTCATAGGTGAGAAAGCGGGCCAGCTCAGAGGCGAGATCTCGAAAGTCCTTGGTCGAAACGTCATTTTCTCTCATGATCCCCAATTTGTGCTTTACCAGCGGGTGTTCGACAACATGTATCGGCACATCTAACCTCCCTGTTTAAAGTCGTCCTGATTTTTCTAGAAAGGATACAAAGAACAATAGCGGGATGTCAACCCAATTGAAGTTCAGTAGACGTTCGGGGTCCGGTGCAGGCTTATCTTTGGATCGCTGAGAGCTTTTCTGCCGCCTTTTTTAAGGTTTCGTCCCTTTTCGCAAAACAGAATCGCAAAACCTTATGATCATCTTGTCGGTGGTAAAAAACCGATGGTGGAATTGAAGCCACCCCATATTCAACGGTCACCCGTTTCGAGAATTGAACATCCGATTCGCCGGAGATAAGGGAATAATCGAGCATTTGGAAATAAGTCCCCCCGCAAGGGAGTATTTTAAAACGGGAGTTTTTTAAAAAAGATAAAAATCGATCTCTCTTCTCCTGATAGAACCGAGATAGATTGACAAATACCGCTTTGTTTTCCATAAATTCTGCAAAAGCGAGTTGAACTGGCGTATTGGAAGCAAAGGTGAGAAACTGGTGAATTTTTTGAAATTCTTTGGAAAGCGAAGCCGGAGCGAGACAGTACCCGATTTTCCATCCGGTTGCATGGTAGGTTTTTCCAAATGAGCTGATTACAAAACATCGTAGCGCAAGTTCCGGGTACCGGCAGAGGCTTTCGTGCCGGTATCCATCGAAAACGATGTGTTCATAAACTTCGTCGCTTATTATCAGCAGATTTGAATTTTGGACAATTTGCTTCAGTTCAGATATATCTTCTCTCGAAAGAATTGAACCGGTTGGGTTGTGTGGAAAATTCAGGATCAAAAGCCTGGTTTTTGTAGATATGGCCCCCCTTATCTCATCCCAATCGATATGATAATCTGGAAATTTGAGTTTAACATAAATGGGGATTCCACCGTTTAGTCGGATAGCCGGCACATACGAATCATAAGCGGGTTCAAAAACAATGACTTCATCACCAGGCTGCACTACAGCGGTAATTGCGGCAAATAAAGCTTCGGTTGCACCCGAGGTTACGGTTATTTCGGTTGTGGGATCATAGGCGGCGTTGTAAAATTCTTGCGTTTTTTCAGCAATTTTTTCCCGCAGCATCAAAACGCCCTGCATCGGTGCATATTGATTGTGGCCCGCCCGCATATATTTTTCCACCAATCCCACAAGGTCGCCCGGAACATCAAAATCCGGGAAACCCTGGGATAAATTGATCGCATTGTTTTCGTTGGCAAGTTTTGTCATGACCGAAAAGATGGTCATGCCGACATCGGGGAGCTTTGATTCGATTTTCATGGTCGTTATCTTCCTCATCTAAA
>CAZSON010000258.1:0-4140 GCA_964608375.1 uncultured Desulfobacter sp.
TGCTAAATGACGGCATGAAAGAAGCGGATATCATAAAACAATATAAGATCGATTACCGTATCCAAATGGAAGAGGAAATTTTAAAAAAGGCAGATCTAATTTTTACGAGTACAAGCCAAGAAATCAAAGAGCAATACCACCAGTATAAAAACAGAGACGTTCCCCAATATAAAGTTATTCCGCCCGGCTTGGATATCGAAAAATTTTATCCCTATTATCATAACATGTTACCTGAATCAGAAAAAGATGAGACTGAGATGTATGCCCAGGCCTCTATGTTGGAAGAACTCAACCGCTTTTTCATGCACCCGGACCGTCCCCTGATTCTGTCTCTATGTCGACCGGACAAACGCAAGAACATTACCGGCTTAATTAAATCTTATGGCGAAGATTTAGAACTGCAATCAATGGCCAACCTAGGTATATTTGCGGGAATTCGCAAAGATATTTCTAAAATGGAAGACAATGAGCGTGACGTTCTGACTGAAATCCTTTTACTGATGGACAAATTCGATCTCTACGGGAAAATTGCCATTCCTAAAAAACATGATTTTGAATATGAGGTGCCGGAGCTTTACCGCATTGCGGCTGAAAAGCGCGGCGTGTTTGTCAACTCTGCGCTTACCGAACCGTTCGGCATCACTCTGATTGAGGCCGCCGCCTGCGGATTACCGATTGTTGCGCCGAACGACGGTGGCCCGCTGGATATCGTAAAGAACTGTAAATGCGGATTGTTGGTGGATACAACGAATACAAACGAGATAGCAGTAGCTATCAAGCAAATCATCACCGATGGTGAAAAATGGAAACAATATTCCAAAGCGGGTATAATGAACATTCGCAAATATTATACCTGGGAAAGCCATGCATCGACCTATGTTGACGAAATCAAAAAAATGGTTGCAAAACCAGCAACCGCAAAAATGAAGGTCGCCGTGCCCTCGGACGAGATCGGAAGACGTCTGGCCGGGCTAAACCATTTTATTATTACGGATATCGACAACACCCTCATCGGCGAACAGAACGATCATCTGGATGAATTAATGGATCTGATAAAAGGATACCGGAAACGCGTTGGATTTGGGATGGCAACCGGACGTACGATTGAATCGGCCAAAGCCTATCTTGAAAAGAACGGTATATATTTTCACGACGTCGTTGTCGCGTCCGTCGGAGCAGAAATCTATTACGGAGAAAATTTGTATTACGGCAGAGGTTGGCATACCCATATATCGGCCAAATGGGACAGAGAAAAAATCGTCAACCTATTAAAAGATTTTTCATTTTTGACATACCAGGACGCTGAAACACAGCGACCGTTTAAAGTCAGCTATAACATGCAGCCGGGTAAAGATCGTCTGGCAACGATCCATGAACGGCTGCTTCGTCATAAATGTCGCTACAATCTGATCTATTCGCACGGCAAATATATTGATATCCTTCCCTATCGCGCATCAAAAGGCAAGGCAATCCGCTATCTCAGCTATAAATGGGAAATCCCGCTAAAAAACTTTTTGCTTTGTGGGGATTCGGGAAATGACGAAGAGATGCTTAAAGGCGAACCGTTGGCGGTTGTCGTCGCTAACTACAGCGCCGAACTGGAAAACCTCAAAGGTCAGCGCAACGTCTATTTTGCAAAACAACCGTGCGCTGCCGGCATTCTTGAAGGGTTGAACCAATATAAATTCATAGAGAAAGTGGGCTCTTAACCGATCTGATTATGAATAATTTGCTATCATCTATCATTGCCAAACGGAACCGCAAAGATTTTAAGGAATTTGTTTCCTTCATTACGAATCAACCGCAAAGCATCTATTTAAGAAACGAAATTATTCAACTGTTTCGCAATTACTGTGATCGGAACCGCCTAACCATTAATTTTCGGCAAAACTCCTCGTTGTTTATTTTTATTAAGCGGGTCCAGGAACTCTTTTTTTGCAAAGAACATCTTGTGCTGATGCATCGGTATGCTATCGGAAAGTACCGATTTTATATGGTCCGTCCAGATGGTGAACATATAGCGGAGATTTCTCTTGCCGATTATTTGGACTTAAAAGATTATAATGTGCTGCAGAAAAAAAGGGGCAAAAGGCCGCTGCGTATCGATTTTATGCCGTTTTACGATTTTTCACCCTCGATTCGCGACATTCGAACGGTGGGAAACGGCATCCGTTTTCTGAATCGATATTTATCCAGCAACATCTTTAGTCGCCCAGATGAATGGACCGTAAAGCTGTTTGAATTTATCAAGCTTCACCAATACAACGATCGTCAGTTGCTGGTAAATGGGGCGTTGATAAAAGACCTGGAATCCTTCTATGGTGAGCTTGGGCAACTTTTAGAATGGCTTAAAAAAAAGAACCCGGATGCGCCTTTCGCAAGCGTTGAAGTAAAGATGAAACGATCCGGATTTGAGGTGGGTTGGGGCGACACTGTAGGACGGATGATCGAAAACATACAAACTCTTTTAGACCTCTTGAACGAACCCACCGATCAGTTGCTGGAACGATTTATATCTAAAGTTCCGCTGCCTTTGATTTCAAAGATTGCCATTGTCTCGCCTCACGGCTGGTTCGGTCAAACCAATGTATTGGGCAAAGCAGATACCGGTGGACAGGTTATTTATATCCTCGATCAGGTACGAGTTTTGGAAAAACATTTGCAAAGCCAAATCCAACTGACCGGATTGGACGTCAAACCACAAATTATCGTTTTAACGCGATTAATTCCGGAAGCCGAAAATACAACCTGTAATCAACGCATGGAAAAGATTTTTCAGACAGACAACGCGTGCATATTGCGAGTTCCGTTTCGAGATGACCAATACAATGTGCTCAGGCATTGGGTGTCACGGTTTAAGATTTGGCCCTATCTTGAAACATTCGCCGAAGATGCCGCACGGGAGTTGCTCAGTGAATTCAAAGAGCGACCGGATCTGATTATCGGAAATTATTCAGACGGCAACTTGGTCGCCTCGCTGCTATCCGATAAATTTAATGTCATTCAATGTACCATTGCCCATGCACTGGAAAAGACAAAATACCCTATTTCAGACATGCGGTGGCAGGAACATGAGCACGATTATCATTTTTCTATTCAATTTACCGCGGATATCTATTCGATGAACAAATCGGATTTTATCATTACCAGCACGCTTCAGGAGATCATCGGTACGGAAGACACCATGGGGCAATATGAATCGTATCAGTTTTTTACCATGCCGGATCTATACCAGGTCACCAGCGGTATAAATTTGTTTGCGCCAAAATTTAATGTCATCCCGCCGGGAGTTGATGATGAACTTCATTTTCCCTTCTACGAAAAGAAAAAGCGCATCCGGCAGAAATGGCAACAATGGGAAAATAGACTTTTTTATGATGAATCGACTGATATTTTTGGAAAGCTTGACAATCCTGATAAAAAACCCGTTTTCACGATGGCCCGCCTGGATAAAATTAAAAATATAACGGGACTCATCCATGCATTCGGTGTGAGTAAGAAACTACGAAAATCATGTAATCTGATTATTGCCGCTGGAACCATTCACATAAAAGATTCTAACGACATTGAAGAAAGAAATGAGATTGCGAAAGCATACGAACTCATCGAGCGCTTCAACTTGTATGGATGTATGCGTTGGCTGCCCAGCATTAACAAACTGGATACCGGAGAGGTTTACCGAATTATTGCCGATCATAAAGGATTGTTTGTTCAGCCAGCACTTTTTGAAGCGTTCGGGTTGACGGTTATCGAAGCTATGGCCTCAGGGCTCCCCACATTTGCGTCCAAATTTGGCGGAGCGCTTGAGATTATTGAATACGGCATTAGCGGATTTTTACTTAACACGAGCAAGCCCACAATGATATCAAAAAGTCTGGAAAGCTTTATAGATCAGTGCCAAAAGGACAAAAATCTTTGGAAAACAATTTCCGATAATGGCATTCGACGCGTCCAAGATCATTTTAACTGGAAAGCCTATAGCCAGCGTCTGGTGAGTCTTGCAAAACTTTACGGATTTTGGCGCTATGCCGTTTCAGGTAAAGGGATGCTGGAACTGGATCGATATTGTGACTTGATATATCATTTTTTGCTGCAAGAAAAAGCACACCAGATTGAATCCGGACCCACTTTGCATTAACA